>NZ_CP084541.1:6410000-6629020 GCF_020410765.1 Streptomyces marincola
AAGACGGACGCGGCGCTCCACCTCGACGAGTTGACGAGGAACGCCGACCTGGGCGCGTTCGTGCTCTTCTCGTCCATCGCGGGAGTCATCGGCGGCGCCGGCCAGGGCAACTACGCCGCGGCCAACGCGTTCCTCGACGCACTCGCCCACCACCGCAGGGCGCACGGCCTTCCCGCGACCTCCGTCGCCTGGGGGCTGTGGCAGCAGGCCGGCGGCATGGCCGGCGCCCTCACCCGGGCGGAACGCGACCGGATCACCCAGTCCGGGGTCGAGCCCCTCACCGCCGAGGCCGGACTCGCCCTCCTCGACGCCGCGGAGCACACCGGCCGGCCGCTGCTGGTGGCCGCCGCCCTCGCCTCCGCCGCGTTGCGCGAGAAGGCACAGGCCGGGCTCCTGCCCACCGTGCTCAGCAGCGCCCTGCCGGCGCCCGCGGGCACGGGCAGGCCCACCACGGCGCGGACCACCGGGGCGGCCGACTCCGCGGGACCGTCCATGGCCCAGCGGCTCGCCGGGCTCACCGGCGAGCAGCGGACCGCGTTCTTCACCGACCTGGTCGCCCACCATGTCGCCGCGGCCCTCGGCTACGGCGCCTCCCAAACAGTGGACGCCGGACGGGAGTTCGCCGAACTCGGCTTCGACTCGCTGACAGCCGTGGAACTGCGCAACGGGCTCAGCGGCGCCACCGGCCTGCGACTGCCCGCCACGCTCGTCTTCGACTACCCGAGCCCGGCCGCGCTCGCCGCGTACCTCGACGAGCAGTTCCCCGTCGAGGACGCCGCGGGAGGCCCGTCCCAGCCGACGGCGTTCGACGAGTTCGAACGGCTTCAGGCGGTCCTCACGTCCGCGCCGCTGGACGAGACGCAACGCGCCCGCATGGTCAAGCAACTCCAGTCGCTGCTGTGGAAACTCGACGGCGAGACCCCGGCCGACGCCCCGGGCGACGAGCCCGAGAGCGGTCCCGCGTCCCTCGACACCGCCACGGACGACGAGATGTTCGACCTGATCAACAAAGAGCTCGGCCTCGGCTGAGCCGCCTTACTCCGTCACTCCCGCCCCGCAGCCCCACCACGACCGTCCCTGGAGACGAGGCACAATGTCCAGCAACGAAGCGAAGCTCCGCGAATACCTCAAGTTGGTGACGGCCGACCTGCGGGAAACCCGCCAGCGTCTGCAACTCACCGAGGCGAGGAGCAAGGAGCCGATCGCGATCGTCGGCATGGCCTGCCGGTTCCCCGGTGGGGTGAACTCGCCCGAGGAGCTGTGGCGCCTCGTCGCCGAGGGCACGGACGCGGTCGGCGACTTCCCGGCCGACCGGGGCTGGAACCTGGACGAACTGTTCCACCCCGACCCCGACCACTCGGGCACCAGCTACGCGGACCAGGGCGGCTTCCTCTACGACGCGGCCGAGTTCGACGCGGAGTTCTTCGGCATCAGCCCCCGTGAGGCACTGGCGATGGACCCGCAGCAGCGCCTGCTGCTGGAAACCGCCTGGGAGGCGTTCGAACGGGCCGGGATCGCCCCCACCTCGCTCAAGGGCCACGGCACCGGCGTCTTCGTCGGCGGCGCGCACTTCGGCTACATCGACACGCTGCACGTGCCGGAGAGCGCCGAGGGCTTCTCCATGACCGGTGTCGCGACCAGCATCCTCTCCGGGCGCGTCGCCTACACACTCGGCCTCGAAGGCCCGGCGGTGACCATCGACACCGCCTGCTCCTCGTCGCTGGTCGCCCTGCACCTGGCGGCGCAGGCGCTGCGCAACGGCGAGTGCGACATGGCCCTGGCCGGCGGCGTCACCGTGCTCCCGAGCCCGGGAGTCTTCGTCGAGTTCAGCCGGCAGCGCGGTCTGGCGGCCGACGGCCGGTGCAAGCCGTTCTCCTCGGCGGCCGACGGCACCGGCTGGGCGGAGGGCATCGGCCTGCTGCTCGTCGAGCGCCTGTCGGACGCGCGGCGCAACGGCCACCGGGTCCTGGCCGTACTGCGGGGTTCCGCCGTCAACCAGGACGGCGCCAGCAACGGCCTGACCGCGCCGAACGGCCCCTCGCAGCAGCGCGTCATCCGCTCCGCGCTGGACAGCGCACGCCTGACGGCCGCCGACGTCGACGCGGTGGAGGCGCACGGCACGGGCACCTCGTTGGGCGACCCGATCGAGGCGCAGGCGCTGCTGGCGACGTACGGCCAGGACCGGCCCGAGGACCGGCCGTTGTGGTTGGGATCGGTGAAGTCGAACATCGGGCATACGCAGGCGGCGGCGGGTGCCGCGGGCGTCATCAAGATGGTGATGGCGATGCGGGCGGGTGTGCTTCCGCCGACGCTGCACATCGATGAACCGTCGCAGCATGTGGACTGGTCGGCGGGCGCGGTGGAGCTGCTGACCGAGGCCAGGGAATGGCCGGAGAACGAGCGTCCGCGCCGCGCGGGTGTCTCGGCGTTCGGTGTGTCGGGCACGAACGCGCACGTGATCCTGGAGCAGGCACCGGCCGAGGACGCGGAGCCGGGCGAAGTCGTGCTGCCGGGCGGCCGGTTGCCGGTGGTGCCGTGGGTCGTCTCGGCGCGCACGAACGAGGCGTTGCTGGCGCAGGCGGAACGGCTGGCGGGCGTGGCTGCCGAGCTGGACGCGGGGGATGTCGGGTGGTCGTTGGCCTCCGGGCGTGCGGAGTTGGCGTCCCGCGCGGTGGTGTGGGGCCGGGATGCCGGGGAACTGGTCGCGGCTCTGGGTGAGGTCTCGTCTGCGGAGCAGGTGGTCGAGGGCCGGGTCGCGGTGCTGTTCACGGGGCAGGGTGCGCAGCGGGCCCGGATGGGTGCGGAGCTGGCTGCCGCGTTCCCGGTGTTCGCGGATGCTCTGGCCGAGGTGTGTGCCGGGTTCGATGGTCTGCTGCCGCGTCCGCTGGCGGATGTGCTGGCCGACGAGACCAGTGATGATCTGGATCGGACGGTGTTCACGCAGGCGGGGCTGTTCGCGGTCGAGGTGGCGCTGTGGCGCCTGGCCGAATCGTTCGGCGTCAGGCCCGACTTCGTCGCGGGGCACTCGATCGGTGAGATCGCCGCCGCGCACGTGGCGGGGGTGTTCGGTCTTGAGGACGCCTGCCGTCTGGTGGCCGCGCGTGGCTCGCTGATGCAGGCGTTGCCGGCCGGTGGGGCGATGCTGTCCGTACAGGCCACGCCCGAGCAGGTCACCGAGGCCCTGGGCGAGGTCGACGGTCTGGACATCGCGGCGGTCAACGGGCCGCGGTCGGTCGTCGTGGCCGGTGAGGAGGCGGTGGTCGAGCGGCTGCGGGAGTCGTTCACCGAGGCGGATGTGAAGACGCGGCGGCTGTCGGTGTCGCACGCGTTCCACTCGCGCCTGATGGACCCGATGCTGGAGGAGTTCGAGCGGGTCGCCGCGCAGATCACCTATCAGGTCCCCGGGATTCCGGTGATCTCCAATGTCACGGGTGAGCTGGCGGGCGAGGAGATCGGCACGGCCGGGTACTGGGTGCGACACGTGCGCGCCACCGTCCGCTTTGCGGACAGCATCGACGCGCTGCGCAACGCCGGTGTGTCGACGTTCCTGGAGCTGGGCCCGGACGCGACGTTGACCGCGATGGGTGCGGAGTGCCTGCCCGAGGACGACACCACCACCGCCTTCGTGCCCACGACCCGGCGCGAACGCGACGAGGTGCAGACGTTCACCAGTGCCCTGTCCCGCATCTGGGGGCGTGGTGTGTCCGTGGACTGGAAGGCGGCCTTCGCCGGGCGCGCCGTGCGCTACGCAGACCTGCCGACCTACGCCTTCCAACGCCGCCGCTACTGGCTGGAGCACGAGACCATCGGGGACCCGGCCGGTCTCGGCCAGAGCGCCGCCGGACACCCGCTGCTCGGCGCAGCCGTGTCCCTGGCCGCCGAAAGCGGCGTCATCCTCACCGGCCGGCTCTCCCTGCACACGCACCCGTGGCTGGCGGACCACGCCATCGGCGGAACGGTCCTCTTCCCCGGCACCGGCTTCGTCGAACTCGCCATCCGCGCGGGCGACGAAGCGGGTTGCCCGCACCTGCACGAGCTGGCCCTTCAGGCGCCGCTGCTGCTGCCCGAGCGCGGTGCCGTCCAGGTACAGGTGGTCGTCGCTGCCCCGGACGACGCCGGCCGCCGCCCCGTGCGGATCTACTCCCGGCCGGAGGACGCCGACGGCGACGAGGCGTGGACCTGCCACGCCGACGGCGTGCTCGCTCAGGAGGAAACGACTGCCGCGTCCGCCTCGTTCGAGCTGACCGCATGGCCTCCCGCCGACGCCAGGCCGGTGGACCTCTCCGCGTTCTACCCGGCCGCCGCCGAGGCCGGGTACGGGTACGGCCCGGTGTTCCAAGGGCTGCGCGCGGCCTGGCGGCGCGGTGACGAGATCTTCGCCGAAGTGGCCCTGCCGGAGGACATCCGTGCCCAGGCGGGCCGTTACGGCATGCATCCCGCGCTGCTCGACGCCGTCCTGCACGCGGGCCGGCTCGCGGACGGCGGCGACGAGACGCTGCGGCTGCCGTTCGCCTGGTCCGGTGTCTCCCTGCTCGCCGTCGGCGCCGAGGCGGCGCGCGTCCGCCTGACCGGAGCGGGAACGGACGGGCTGTCCCTGCACATCGCGGACGGAGAAGGCCGTCCCGTCCTCACCGTCGACTCGCTGGCGACCCGCCCCGTGTCCGCGGAACAACTCGCCGCCGCGCCCTCCGTGACGCGCGACGCGCTGTTCCGCGTCGACTGGCAGCCCGTGGCCCAGAAGCTGACCGTGGAACCACAGACCCAGTGGGCCGTTCTCGGGGCCGACACCCTGGCGCTCGGCCTCCCCTCCCACGCCGATGTCGCCGCGCTGCTGTCCGCCGAGGACGGCCATCTCCCGCCCGTCGTGGTGCACACGCCGCAGACCACCGGCGCGCACGGCATCGCCGGTTCCGCCGAGGAACTGGTGCTCCACACCCTCGCGCTCGTCCAGTCGTGGCTCACCGCCCCCGCGCTCGCCGGGGCGGGCTCGACCCTGGTCGTGGTGACTCGGGGCGCGGTGGCCACCCTGCCCTCCGAGCCGGTCTCGGACCCGGCCGCCGCCGCCGTCTGGGGACTGCTGCGCAGCGCGCAGACGGAGAACCCCGGGCGCCTGGTGCTGGTGGACCTCGACCTCGATCCCACCGTCGACGCGGCGGCGGGCATCGCCTCCGCTCTCGCCGGTGGCGAACCGCAGATCGCGATACGGGAGGAGCAGGCCCACGCGCCGAGGCTCGCCAGGGCCGACGCGCCCCCCGTGGACGACACCCTCACCGACCGGGCGCACCAGCGGGAGGGCACGGTGTTGGTGACGGGTGGTACGGGTGCGTTGGGTGCGCTGGTGGCTCGGCATCTGGTGGAGCGGTACGGGGTGGGGTCGTTGGTGTTGACGAGTCGTCGTGGGTTGGCGGCGGATGGTGCGGTGGAGTTGGTGGGGGAGTTGGAGTCGCTGGGGGCGCGGGTTGAGGTGGCGGCGTGCGATGCCGCTGACCGCGAGGCGTTGGCGGGTGTGCTCGCGCGGGTTCCGGCCGAGTATCCGTTGTCGGGTGTGGTGCATGCGGCGGGTGTGCTGGACGACGGGTTGGTGGTGTCGCTTTCGGATGAGCAGGTGCGGCGGGTGCTGCGGCCGAAGGTGGACGCGGCGATCAATCTGCATGAGCTGACGCGTGATGCCGATCTGGAGATGTTCGTGCTGTTCTCCTCGGCGGCGGGTGTGTTCGGTGGGCCTGGTCAGGGGAACTACGCGGCGGCGAACGCGTTCCTCGACGGCCTGGCGGCGCACCGGCGCGGCCTCGGCCTGCCCGGCACCTCCCTCGCCTGGGGCCTGTGGGAACAGGACGGCGGCATGTCCGGGCAGCTCGACCAGCAGAGCAGGTCGCGCATGGCCGAGGAGGGCCTGCTGCCTCTGGCCGCCGACCACGGACTTGCCCTGTTCGACGCGGCGCTCGGCACCGGCGCTCCTCTGCTGCTCCCGGTCCGGCTGGACCTCCCGGCCTTGCGCACCCGCGCAGCGGACGGCGGTGTGCCCGCCTTGCTCTCCGGCCTCGTCTCCCGTGCGCCCGGCCGCCGCAGCGCGAAGGCCGCTGCCAGCTCGCCGCTCGCCGACCAACTGCGCGGACTGGAGACGCAGGAGCGCGAACGCGTCGTGCTCGACCTGGTGCGCGCGCACGTCGCCGCGGTGCTCGGCCACGCGGACGCGCTCGCGATCGACGCCGAACGCCCCTTCAACGAACTGGGCTTCGACTCGCTGACCGCCGTGGAACTGCGCAACCGGCTGACCATGGCCACGGGCTTGCGGCTGCCCGCGACCCTCATCTTCGACCACCCGACGCCCGCCGCGCTCGCCGCGTTCGTCCACGCCGAGGTGGGCGGTGGCGAGACCGGGGCGCCCGCGACCCTGCCCGCGGCCACCGTGCACGACGAGCCGATCGCCATCGTCGGCATGGCCTGCCGTTATCCGGGCGGGGTGAACTCGCCCGAGGAGCTGTGGCAGCTCGTCGGCTCCGGCGGCGATGCCATCGGAACGTTCCCGACCGACCGGGGGTGGGACATCGACCGCCTCTACGACCCGGAGCCGGGCCGACACGGCACCAGCTACACCCGGGAGGGCGGGTTCCTGTATGACGCGGCGGAGTTCGACGCGCCGTTCTTCGGGGTGTCGCCGCGTGAGGCGCTGGCGATGGACCCGCAGCAGCGGTTGCTGCTCGAAGCGTCGTGGGAGGCGTTCGAACGGGCCGGTGTCCCGGCCGAGTCGGTGCGCGGCAGCCGCACCGGTGTGTTCGCGGGCGTCATGTACCACGAGTACGCCAGCCGTCTGAACGAAGTGCCGGAAGGGGTCGAGGGGTTCCTCGGAACGGGCAACTCCGGCAGCGTCCTGTCCGGCCGCGTGGCTTACACGTTCGGGCTTGAGGGGCCCGCGGTGACGGTGGACACGGCGTGCTCCTCGTCGTTGGTCGCGCTGCATCTCGCGGCGCAGGCGCTGCGTCAGGGCGAGTGCGACATGGCGCTGGCCGGCGGCGTGACGGTGATGCCGACGGCGGGCACGTTCGTGGAGTTCAGCCGCCAGCGTGGTCTGTCGGCGGACGGCCGCTGCAAGTCGTTCGCCTCGGCGGCGGACGGCACGGGCTGGGGCGAGGGCGTCGGTGTGCTGCTTGTGGAGCGGCTGTCGGACGCGCGGCGCAACGGGCACCAGGTGCTGGCCGTCGTGCGGGGCTCGGCGATCAACCAGGACGGTGCGAGCAACGGTCTGACCGCCCCGAACGGCCCTTCGCAGCAGCGCGTCATCCGCCAGGCCCTCGCCGGTGCGGGGCTGTCCACGACCGATGTGGACGTGGTGGAGGCGCATGGGACGGGCACGCGGTTGGGTGACCCGATCGAGGCGCAGGCGCTGCTGGCGACGTATGGGCAGGACCGGCCGGAGGACCGGCCGTTGTGGCTGGGGTCGATCAAGTCGAACATCGGGCATACGCAGGCGGCTGCGGGTGTCGCGGGTGTCATCAAGATGGTGATGGCGATGCGGGCGGGTGTGCTTCCGCCGACGCTGCACGTCGATGAGCCGTCGGAGCACGTGGACTGGTCGGCGGGCGCGGTCGAGCTGCTGACCGAGGCCCGCGAGTGGGTGGGGGAGGGTCGTCCGCGTCGGGCGGGTGTGTCCTCGTTCGGTATCAGCGGCACGAACGCGCACGTGATCCTGGAGCAGGCCCCGGCCGAGGACGCGGAGCCGAAGGCCGTGGTGCTGCCGGGCGACCGCCTGCCGGTGATCCCGTGGGTGGTGTCCGCGCGGGATGCGGATGCCGTGATGGCGCAGGCGGAACGGCTGGCGGATGCTGCTGTTGAGCTGGACGCGGGGGATGTCGGGTGGTCGTTGGCCTCGGGGCGTGCGGAGTTGTCCGCGCGTGCGGTGGTGTGGGGCCGGGATGCCGGGGAGCTGGTCGCGGGGCTGCGCGGGGTGTCGGCTGCGGAGCAGGTGGTCGAGGGCCGGGTCGCGGTGCTGTTCACGGGGCAGGGTGCGCAGCGGGCCCGGATGGGTGCGGAGCTGGCTGCCGCGTTCCCGGTGTTCGCGGATGCTCTGGGCGAGGTGTGTGCCGGGTTCGATGGTCTGCTGCCGCGTCCGCTGGCGGATGTGCTGGCCGACGAGGCGAGCGATGATCTGGATCGGACGGTGTTCACGCAGGCGGGGCTGTTCGCGGTCGAGGTGGCGCTGTGGCGGCTGATCGAGTCGTTCGGCGTCAAGCCGGACTTCGTCGCGGGGCATTCGATCGGTGAGATCGCGGCGGCGCATGTGGCGGGGGTGTTCGGTCTTGAGGACGCCTGCCGTCTGGTGGCGGCGCGCGGTTCGCTGATGCAGGCGCTTCCTGCCGGTGGGGCGATGCTGTCGGTGCAGGCCACGCCGGAGCAGGTCAGCGAGGCCCTGGCGGATGTTCCTGAGCTTGATGTGGCGGCGGTCAACGGGCCGCGGTCCGTTGTGGTGGCTGGTGACGAGGCTGCGATCGACCGGCTCGGCACGGTGCTCACCGAAACGGGTGTGAAGACGCGGCGGCTGTCGGTGTCGCACGCGTTCCACTCGCGCCTGATGGACCCGATGCTGGAGGAGTTCGAGCGGGTCGCCTCGACGCTCACCTACCGCGCCCCCGCCATTCCCGTGGTGTCGAACGTCACGGGTGAGCTGGCCGGGGTGGAGATCGGGTCGGCGGAGTACTGGGTGCGGCACGTGCGCGCCACGGTGCGATTCGCGGACGGTATTGCCGCGCTGCGTGACGCTGGTGTGTCGACGTTCCTGGAGCTGGGGCCGGACGCGACGCTGACCGCGATGGGTGCGGAGTGCCTGCCCGAGGACGACGCCACCGCCGCATTCGTCGCTGCCACGCGGCGTGAGCGTGACGAGGTGGAGACGTTCACCAGTGCCCTGTCCCGGGTCTGGGGGCGTGGTGTGTCCGTGGACTGGAAGGCGGCGTTCGCCGGGCGCGCCGTGCGCCGGGTCGACCTGCCGACCTACGCCTTCCAACGCCGCCGCTACTGGCTGCGCGAGGAGACCGGCGCGGGCAACGTGAGTTCCGCGGGCCTGGTCGCGGCGGGGCACCCGCTGCTGGGCGCGGCCGTCACGTTGGCGGCCGAGGGCGGCGCGATGCTCACCGGTCGGCTCTCCCTGCACACCCACCCGTGGCTGGCGGACCACGCCATCGGCGGCACGGTCCTGTTCCCCGGCACCGGCTTCGTCGAACTCGCCATCCGCGCGGGCGACGAGGTCGACTGCGCCCACCTGCGGGAACTCACCCTCCAGGCGCCCCTCGTCATCCCCGAACGCGGTGGGGTCGCCGTCCAGGTCGTCGTCGGTGCCGCGGACGACACCGGGCAGCGGGCGGTTCATGTCTGGTCCCGCCCGGAGAACGCCGCTCCGGACGAGGACTGGACCTGCCATGCCGACGGCAGTCTTGTGCCTGGGGACACGGACGCCGCCCCGCCGGTGGAGCTGAGCGTCTGGCCGCCCGCAGACGCGGAAGAACTGGATGTGTCGCGGTTCTACCTGGCCGCCGCCGAGGCCGGTTACGGCTACGGCCCGGTGTTCCAGGGACTGCGCGCGGCTTGGCGGCGCGGTGAGGAGATCTTCGCCGAGGTGGCCCTGCCGGAGGACGAGCAGTCCGCCGCGGCCCGCTTCGGTCTCCACCCCGCGTTGTTCGACGCCGTCCTCCACGCGCACGGATTCGCGGGCGCGGCCGACGCCGACGAGGACGCCGCCGGCTTGCGCCTTCCGTTCGCCTGGTCAGGGGTGACGCTCGCGGCGTCGGGCGCCGCGGCTGTCAGGGCGCGACTGCTTCCGGTCGGTGACAGCGCGATCTCGATCCAGGTGGCTGATCCCGCGGGGCAACGTGTCGCGGAGATCGAGGCGTTGACCGTCAGGCCGGTGACGTCCGAGCAGATGGCCGCGGCGGGTGGAGGCGGGAGCGCCGCCCTGTTCCGGCTGGGGTGGGCGGCGCCCGAGGCCGATGGGGCCGGCGAGGTGCCAGCGGTCGGAACGTGGGCCGCGTTGCGCACGGACCGGTTGATGCCCGGCCTGCGGCTGCCCGTCCATGACGCGCTCGACGACCTGCCAGGACTCGCGCCGGATGGCGTCGAGGGCACCGACACCGCGGCTCCGCCCGTGGTGGTGCTGTACCTCGCTGGCGAACCGGCGACGGCGGCTCCCGGAGCGACCGGACTCGCCGAACGTATGGCCGACACGACGGTGCGGACATGGGCGACTGTGCGTGATTGGCTCGCGGAGGAGCGTCTGGCCGCCTCCCGCCTCGTCGTGGTCACGCGAGGCGCCGTGGCCGTTCACCCCGGCGAGGGCGCGCCCGACCTGGCCCACGCGGGCGTGTGGGGGCTGATCCGTTCGGCGCAGTCGGAAGCTCCAGGACGCCTCGTACTGCTCGATCTCGACCCGGACGCCGGCGTTCCCGGGAACGAGGAGTTGGAACGTCTCGTCGGGGCAGCCCTGGCCACGGGTGAGGCGCAGACCGCCGCCCGCGCGGGCGACATCCTCGTGCCCCGCCTGTCGCGCGCGGGCGAAACGGAGGAGGGGGCGCCCACGCCGTGGGCGCGGCTCGACACCGAGGGCACCGTGGTGATCACCGGGGGCACCGGTTCGCTGGGCGCGGCCCTGGCCCGCCACTTGGTGGCCCGTTACGGCATCCGCTCGCTGCTGCTGACCAGCCGCCGCGGTGCCGATGCCCCGGGAGCGGCCGAATTGGTCGCCGAGCTTGCCGCTGCCGGGGCTCACGCCCAGGTCGTGGCCTGTGACGCCGCGGACCGTGGGGAGCTGGCCCGCGCGTTGGCGCTGGTGCCCGCCGCGCATCCGCTGACCGGTGTGGTGCACGCGGCCGGTGTGCTGGACGACGGCCTGTTCGCGTCGCTGAACGACGAGCGTTTCCGGCGGGTGCTGCGACCGAAGGTGGACGCGGCCGTCCACCTGCACGAGCTCACCCGCGACGCGGACCTGGCCATGTTCGTGCTGTACTCGTCGGCCGCCGGTGTCTTCGGCAACGCCGGGCAGGCGAACTACGCGGCGGCGAACACCTTCCTCGACGCGCTCGCCGCCCACCGGCAGGCCAACGGCCTCCCCGCCGTGTCCCTCGCCTGGGGCCTGTGGGAGCAGGACGGCGGAATGACGGGACAGCTCGACGGGCAGAGCCGGTCCCGCATGGCGCACAGCGGTATGGTGCCGCTCACCACCGAGCAGGGGCTCGCGCTGTTCGACTCGGCCGGAGTCGCGGCCGACGCCCTGCTCGTCGCCAACCCCCTCGACATGCCCGCGCTCAACGCGCGAGCACACCGCGGGCCCGTTCCCGAACTGCTCCGCGGTCTGATCCGGGTCCGAGGCGCGCGGCGCGCCGCCGCGGGCTCCCAGGGACACGTCGAGGGGTCCGCGCTGCGGCGTCGACTGGCCGGACTCGAACGCGTCGAGCGGGACAAGCTGGTCCTCGGTCTGGTGCGCGAGGAGGTCGCCGCCGTCCTCGGGCACGCCAGTGCCCAGGCGGTGGAGACGGAACGGCAGTTCAAGGACTTGGGCTTCGACTCGCTCACCGCTCTCGAACTGCGCAATCGACTCGACGCGGCGACCGGTCTGCGGCTGCCCGCGACTCTCGTCTTCGATCACCCCACGCCCGTCGCTCTCGCCGCGTTCGTGCAGCGGCAGGTGCTCGGCCTGGCCGCGGACGCGGCCGGTCCGGCCGTGGCCGTCGGCGGTGACGCGGAGGAGCCGATTGCCATCGTCGGCATGGCCTGCCGCTACCCGGGCGGCGTCAGCTCTCCCGAGGACCTGTGGCGGCTGGTCGCCGAGGGTACGGACGCCGTGGGCGGGTTCCCCGCCGACCGGGGCTGGGATCTGGAGAACCTGTACGACCCCGACCCGAGCCGGCACGGTACGACGTACGCCCGTGAGGGCGGGTTCCTGTACGACGCGGCGGAGTTCGACGCCGAGTTCTTCGGGGTGTCGCCGCGTGAGGCGCTGGCGATGGACCCGCAGCAGCGGTTGCTGCTCGAAGCGTCCTGGGAGGCGTTCGAACGGGCCGGTGTCCCGGCCGAGTCCGTGCGCGGCAGCCGCACCGGAGTCTTCACCGGGGCCATGTACTACGACTACGCCACTCGTCTGACCCGGATACCGGAGGAGATCGAGGGCTTCGTCGGTACCGGCTCCTCCGGCAGCGTCGTCTCGGGGCGGCTGGCTTACACGTTCGGGCTTGAGGGGCCCGCGGTGACGGTGGACACGGCGTGCTCCTCGTCGTTGGTCGCGCTGCACCTGGCGGCGCAGGCACTGAGGAATGGCGAGTGCGACATGGCGCTGGCCGGCGGCGTGACGGTGATGCCGACGGCGGGCACGTTCGTGGAGTTCAGCCGTCAGCGTGGTCTGGCGGCCGACGGCCGGTGCAAGCCGTTCGCCTCGGCGGCGGACGGCACGGGCTGGGGCGAGGGCGTGGGTGTGCTGCTCGTGGAGCGGCTGTCGGACGCGCGGCGCAACGGCCACCGGGTGCTCGCGGTGGTGCGGGGCTCGGCGATCAACCAGGATGGCGCGAGCAACGGCCTGACCGCGCCGAACGGCCCCTCGCAGCAGCGCGTCATCCGCCAGGCCCTGGCCAACGCGGGTCTGAAGACCGGGGACGTCGACGTGGTCGAGGCGCACGGCACGGGTACCTCGTTGGGCGACCCGATCGAGGCGCAGGCACTGCTGGCCACGTATGGGCAGGACCGGCCGGAGAACCAGCCGTTGTGGCTGGGGTCGATCAAGTCGAACATCGGGCATACGCAGGCGGCGGCGGGTGTCGCGGGCGTCATCAAGATGGTGATGGCGATGCGGCAGGGTGTGCTGCCGCGTTCGCTGCACATCGATGAGCCGACGTCGCATGTGGACTGGTCGGCGGGTGCGGTGGAGTTGCTGTCCGAGGCGCGGGAGTGGGCGGAGAACGGCCGTCCGCGTCGGGCGGGCGTGTCGTCGTTCGGTATCAGTGGCACGAACGCGCACGTCATCATCGAGCAGGCGCCGGCGGATGCCGAGCCGGGCGCTGTGGTGCAGGCCGGCGAGCCGTTGCCGGTGGTGCCGTGGGTGGTGTCCGCGCGGGATGCGGATGCTGTGGTGGCGCAGGCGGAACGGCTGGCGGATGCTGCTGTTGAGCTGGACGCGGGGGATGTCGGGTGGTCGTTGGTGTCCGGGCGTGCGGAGTTGTCCGCGCGTGCGGTGGTGTGGGGCCGGGATGCCGGGGAGCTGATCGCGGCGCTGCGCGGGGTGTCGGCTGCCGAGCATGTGGTCGAGGGCCACGTAGCGGTGCTGTTCACGGGGCAGGGTGCGCAGCGGGCCCGGATGGGCGCCGAACTGGCTGCCGTCTTCCCGGTGTTCGCGGATGCTCTGGCCGAGGTGTGTGCCGGGTTCGATGGGTTGTTGCCGCGTCCGCTGGGTGAGGTGCTGGCCGATGAGGCGAGCGATGATCTGGATCGGACGGTGTTCACGCAGGCGGGGCTGTTCGCGGTCGAGGTGGCGCTGTGGCGGCTGATCGAGTCGTTCGGCGTCAAGCCCGACTTCGTCGCGGGGCACTCGATCGGTGAGATCGCCGCCGCGCACGTGGCGGGGGTGTTCGACCTCGCGGACGCCTGCCGTCTGGTGGCCGCGCGCGGTTCGCTGATGCAGGCGTTGCCGGCCGGTGGCGCGATGCTGTCGGTGCAGGCCACGCCGGAAGAGGTCAGCGAGGCTCTGGACGACGTCGACGGTCTGGACATTGCGGCCGTCAACGGGCCGCGCTCGGTCGTCGTGGCCGGTGAGGAGGCGGCGGTCGAGCGGCTGCGGGAGTCGTTCACCGAGGCGGGTGTGAAGACGCGGCGGCTGTCGGTCTCGCACGCGTTCCACTCGCGCCTGATGGACCCGATGCTGGAGGAGTTCGAGCGCATCGCCGCGCAGATCACCTACCGCGCCCCCGCCATTCCCGTGGTGTCGAACGTCACGGGTGAGCTGGCCGGGGTGGAGATCGGGTCGGCGGAGTACTGGGTGCGGCATGTCCGCGCCACGGTCCGCTTCGCGGACGGCATCACGACGTTGCGTAACGCCGGTGTGTCGACGTTCCTGGAGCTGGGCCCGGACGCGACGCTGACCGCGATGGGCGCGGAGTGCCTGCCCGAGGACGACACCACCGCCGCCTTCGTGCCCACGACCCGGCGCGAACGCGACGAGGTGCGGACGTTCACCAGCGCCCTGTCCCGCATCTGGGGGCGTGGTGTGTCCGTGGACTGGAAGGCTGCATTCGCCGGGCGCGCCGTGCGCCGGGTCGACCTGCCGACCTACGCCTTCCAACGCCAGCGGTACTGGCTCGAAGGGGCTGCCGGGACCGCCGATGTCAGTGGAGCCGGGCTGGCGGCGGCCGAGCACCCGCTGCTGGGTGCCACCGCGCACCTGGCGGGTGAAGACGGCGCGATGCTCACCGGTCGGCTCTCCCTGCACACCCACCCGTGGCTGGCGGACCACGCCGTCGGTGGCACCGTTCTGCTGCCCGGGACCGGTTTCGTCGAGCTTGCCGTCCGTGCCGGCGACGAGGTCGACTGCGGCCACGTGCGGGAGCTGATGCTCCAGGCGCCGCTGGTCCTCCCCGACCGGGGGGCCGTTCAGGTACAGGTGGTTGTGGGTGCTCCGGACGGGACCGGAGTCCGGGAGGTGCGCGTCTGGTCCCGCCCGGAGAGCGCCACCGCCGGTCAGTCGTGGACCTGCCATGCCGAAGGGCTGCTGGCTCCGGAACCGGCGGCCTCCACGCTCTCCGCCGACCTGACGTCCTGGCCCCCGGCCGACGCCGAACCCGTGGAGATCTCGGACTTCTACCCCGCGATGGCCGGCGCCGGCTACGGCTACGGGCCCGCCTTCCAGGGGCTGCGGGCGGCCTGGCGCCGCGGTGACGAGGTCTTCGCCGAGGTCTCCCTGCCGGACGACCTCAAGAAGGACGCTGTGCGCTTCGGCCTGCACCCGGCGTTGCTGGACGCCGCTCTCCAGGCCAACGGGTTCGGCCCGCTCGCGGCCGAAGGCGGTGCGCGCCTCCCGTTCGCCTGGACGGGCGTCTCGCTGCTCGCTTCCGGTGCCACCGCCCTCCGCGTGCGGATTGCCCCGGCCGGCCCCGAGGCCGTGTCCATCGAGGCGGCCGACTCCGCCGGCCAGACCGTCGCGCGGGTCGAGTCCCTGGTCCTGCGCGCCATGGCACCCGGCGAGGCGGCCAAGGACAGCGGTCCGGAGCACGACGCGCTGTTCGGCGTCGACTGGGTGGCTCCGCACGCCTCGGCCCCGCTCCCCGAGGGCTCCGCCGACGCACCGTCGACAGAACGTTGGGCACTGCTCGGCGAGGACCGGTTCGGGCTCGGCGCGCGACTCCCCGTTCAGGCGACCGCGGTGGCCGACCTGGCCGAGGCGACCACCGGCACCGGCGCGGGCGACGGAACGCCCACCGTCGTCGTGTGGGCCCCGAGTGCAGGGACCGCCGACCGGCAGGAGCCGGCCCGTGCCGCCGAAGCCGCGACACTGGCAGCGCTGGAGACGGTTCAGGAGTGGCTGGCGCAAGAGCGACTGGCCGGCTCGCGGCTCGTCGTCGTCACCCGCGGGGCGGTCGCCACAGAGCCGGGAGAGGACGTGCGCGAGCTCGCGCTCGCCCCGGTGTGGGGTCTGGTGCGTTCCGCCCAGTCGGAGAACCCGGACCGGCTCGTGCTGCTCGACCTGGACCCGGCGTCCGACGATCCGGCGTCCGGCGCCGACATCATCGAGGCCGTCGCCGCGGCCATCGCGGCAGGCGAGTCCCAACTCGCGCTGCGCGCCGGCCGTGTGCGTACGCCACGCCTCGCCCGCGTCGGCACCACAGGCGCTCTGCTGCCACCCGCGTCAGAGACCGCGTGGCGCCTGGACTCCACCGGTGCCGGAACCCTGGAGAGCCTGGCGCTGCTGCCCAGCGCCGAGGCCGCCGCGCCGCTGGAGCCTGGACAGGTCCGGGTCGCGGTGCGGGCCGCCGGCCTCAACTTCCGCGACGTGCTCATCGGCCTCGGCATGTACCCCGGGGCGGCCAACCTCGGTGGCGAGGCCGCCGGCGTGGTCGTCGAAGTGGGCGAGGACGTCACACAGGTGACGCCCGGGGACCGGGTGTTCGGTGTGATTCCCGGGTCGTTCGGTCCGCTGGCCGTGACGGACCACCGGACCCTGGCCCGCATGCCGGACAGCTGGACCTTCGAACAAGGTGCCTCCATCCCGATCGTGTACCTCACCGCCTACTACGGCCTGGTCGACCTGGCAGGGCTGAGCGAAGGCGAGTCGGTCCTCATCCACGCCGCCGCCGGCGGTGTCGGCATGGCCGCGGTCCAACTCGCCCAGCACCTCGGCGCCGAGGTGTTCGCCACCGCCAGCCGACCCAAGTGGGACGTCGTGCGCGGGCTCGGAATCGACGACAGCCATCTCGCCTCCAGCCGCGACCTCGACTTCCGCGACGCCTTCCTGACCGCGACCGGTGGTGCGGGCGTCGACGTCGTCCTCGACGCCCTGGCACGGGAGTTCGTGGACGCCTCCCTCGAACTGCTGCCGCGCGGTGGCCGGTTCGTGGAGATGGGCAAGACCGACATCCGTGACCCCGAACAGGTCGCCCAGGACCACCCGGGCGTGGTCTACCAGGCGTTCGACGTCCTCGACGCAGGACCGGACCGGCTCGGCGAGATGCTGGCCGCGCTCGTGGAACTCTTCGAGCAGGGCGTGCTGCGCCCCCTACCGGTCACCACCTGGGACGTGCGGCGCGCTCCCGAGGCGCTGCGCCACATGAGCCAGGCCCGGCACACCGGCAAGATCGTGCTCACCGTGCCCCCGGCGCTGGACCGGGACGGCACGGTGCTGATCACCGGTGGCACCGGAACGCTCGGCTCGCTCCTGGCGCGGCACCTGGTCACCGAGCACGGCGTGCGTTCCCTCGTGCTGACCAGCCGCAAGGGGCGTGAGGCCCCCGGCGCGGCCGAACTGGCCGCCGAGCTGGGCGAACTGGGCGCCCGAGTCGAGATAGCCGCCTGCGACGCGGCCGACCGCGAACAACTGGGCCTGGTGCTGTCCGCGATCCCGGCCGAGCACCCGTTGACGGGTGTGGTGCACGCGGCGGGCGTGCTGGACGACGGGATGGTGGCGTCGCTCACGGACGAGCAGGTGCGGCGGGTGCTGCGGCCGAAGGTGGACGCGGCCGTCAACCTGCACGAGCTCACCCGCGACGTCGACCTGCGCATGTTCGTGCTGTACTCCTCGGCGGCCGGTGTCTTCGGCAACGCCGGGCAGGCGAACTACGCGGCGGCGAACACCTTCCTCGACGCGCTCGCCGCCCACCGGCGGGCCAACGGCCTCCCGGCCACCTCCCTGGCCTGGGGCCTGTGGGACGAGGCCAGCGGAATGACCGCGGACCTCGCGGCACAGGACCGGGCCCGCATGGCGAGGAACGGCGTGCCCACCCTTTCGTCCGCCCACGGGCTGGCCCTGTTCGACGTGGCCGGCGGGGCCTACGACGCCCTGCTGGTCGCGAGCCCGCTGGACCGGACCGCCTTGCAGACCCAGGCCGACCGGGGGACGCTGCCCGGACTGCTGCGCGGACTTGTCCGCCCCGCACGCACGCGGCGCGCGGCGGTCGGCGCGACCGGCTCGGCGGCCGAGGCGTCCACCCTGCGCCAGCAACTCGCCGGGCTCGGTGAGGCCGAACGGACCCAGACCGTGCTCGACCTGGTGCGCACCCATGTGGCCGCGGTGCTCGGCCATGCCGATCCGCTCGGCGTGGACGCGGAACGACGGTTCAAGGACCTGGGCTTCGACTCGCTGACCGCGGTGGA
Organism: Streptomyces marincola; assembly: GCF_020410765.1. Taxonomy (NCBI): domain Bacteria; kingdom Bacillati; phylum Actinomycetota; class Actinomycetes; order Kitasatosporales; family Streptomycetaceae; genus Streptomyces; species Streptomyces marincola. The sequence continues at coordinate 6,427,833 of NZ_CP084541.1, forward strand.
ACTGCGCAACCGACTCACCACCGCGACCGGCCTGCGACTGCCGGCGACCCTGGTCTTCGACCACCCGACTCCCCAGGCGCTCGCGACCTTCGTGTTCCGCGAGGTCTGGGGCACGATCGCCGAGGACGCCGCCGCCGAGGTGGCCCCCTCCCTCGGGACGGACGAGCCGATCGTCATCGTCGGCATGTCGTGCCGGTTCCCCGGCGGCGTCGAATCCCCGGAAGACCTGTGGCGGCTCGTCGCCGAGGGCACGGACGCGGTGTCCGCGTTCCCGGCCGACCGGGGGTGGGACATCGACCGCCTCTACGACCCGGAACTTCAGCGGCACGGCACCACCTACGCCCGCGAGGGCGCGTTCCTCTACGACGCGACGACGTTCGACGCGGACTTCTTCGGCATCTCGCCGCGCGAGGCGACCGCGATGGACCCGCAGCAGCGGCTGCTGCTCGAAGCGTCCTGGCAGGTCTTCGAACAGGCCGGTATCGCTGCCGAGTCGGTGCGCGGCAGCCGAACCGGTGTCTTCGCGGGCGTGCTCGCCACCGGCTACGCGACGGGACTGACCAGTGTCCCGGAGCAGGTCGAAGGCTTCATCGGGACCGGCACGATGGTCAGCCTCGCTTCGGGCCGCGTGGCCTACACGTTCGGGCTTGAGGGCCCCGCGGTGACGGTGGACACGGCGTGCTCATCGTCCTTGGTCGCGCTGCATCTCGCGGCGCAGGCGCTGCGGAACGGCGAATGCGACCTCGCTCTCGCGGGCGGTGTCACGATGATGCCCACCCCGAACACCTTCGTGGAGTTCAGCCGGCAGCGCGGTCTCGCGGCCGACGGCCGGTGCAAGCCGTTCGCCTCGGCGGCGGACGGCACGGGCTGGGGCGAGGGCGTCGGGATGCTCCTGGTGGAACGCCTGTCGGACGCGAAGCGCAACGGGCACCAGATCCTGGCCGTCGTACGCGGCTCCGCCACGAACCAGGACGGCGCCAGCAACGGTCTGACCGCCCCGAACGGTCCCTCGCAGCAGCGCGTGATCCGGGCCGCCCTGGCCAATGCCCGCCTGGTCCCCGAGGACGTGGACGTGGTGGAGGCGCATGGCACGGGCACGCGGTTGGGTGACCCGATCGAGGCGCAGGCGTTGCTGGCGACGTATGGGCAGGACCGGCCGGATGACCGGCCGTTGTGGTTGGGGTCGATCAAGTCGAACATCGGTCACACGCAGGCGGCTGCGGGTGTGGCTGGTGTGATCAAGATGGTGATGGCGATGCGGGAGGGTGTGCTTCCGCCGACGCTGCACGTTGATGAGCCGACGTCGCATGTGGACTGGTCGGTGGGCGCGGTCGAGCTGCTGACCGAGGCTCGCGAGTGGGTGGATGCGGGGCGTCCGCGTCGGGCGGGTGTGTCCTCGTTCGGTATCAGCGGCACGAACGCGCACGTGATCCTGGAGCAGGCGCCGGTCGAGGATGCCGAGCCGAAGGCCGTGGTGCTGCCGGGTGACCGCCTGCCGGTGATCCCGTGGGCGGTGTCCGCGCGGGATGCGGATGCCGTGATGGCGCAGGCCGAGCGGCTGGCCGAGGCCACGCCTGGTCTTGACCCGGTGGATGTCGGGTGGACTTTGACCTCCGGACGTGCGGAGCTGTCCGCGCGTGCGGTGGTGTGGGGCCGGGACACTGAGGAACTGGTCGCGGCTCTGGGTGAGGTCTCGGCTGCGGAGCAGGTGGTCGAGGGCCGGGTCGCGGTGCTGTTCACGGGGCAGGGTGCGCAGCGGGCCCGGATGGGTGCGGAACTGGCTGCCGCGTTCCCGGTGTTCGCGGATGCTCTGGCCGAGGTGTGTGCCGGGTTCGATGGGTTGTTGCCGCGTCCGCTGGCGGATGTGCTGGCCGACGAGGCGAGCGATGATCTGGATCGGACGGTGTTCACGCAGGCGGGGCTGTTCGCGGTCGAGGTGGCGCTGTGGCGGCTGATCGAGTCGTTCGGCGTCAAGCCCGACTTCGTCGCGGGGCACTCGATCGGTGAGATCGCCGCCGCGCATGTGGCGGGGGTGTTCGGTCTTGAGGACGCCTGCCGTCTGGTGGCCGCGCGCGGTTCGCTGATGCAGGCGTTGCCTGCCGGTGGGGCGATGCTGTCGGTGCAGGCCACGCCGGAACAGGTCACCGAGGCCCTGGCGGATGTTCCTGAGCTTGATGTGGCGGCGGTCAACGGGCCGCGCTCGGTCGTCGTGGCCGGTGAGGAGGCGGCGGTCGAGCGGCTGCGGGAGTCGTTCGCCGAGGCGGGTGTGAAGACGCGGCGGCTGTCGGTGTCGCACGCGTTCCACTCGCGCTTGATGGACCCGATGCTGGAGGAGTTCGAGCAGGTCGCGGCGCAGATCACCTACCGCGCCCCCGCCATCCCGGTCATCTCCAACGTCACGGGTGAGCTGGCCGGGGTGGAGATCGGGTCGGCGGAGTACTGGGTGCGGCACGTGCGCGCCACCGTTCGCTTCGCGGACGGCATCACGACGTTGCGTAACGCCGGTGTGTCGACGTTCCTCGAACTGGGTCCGGACGCGACGCTGACGGCGATGGGTGCGGAGTGCCTGCCCGAGGACGACACCACCACCGCCTTCGTGCCCACGACCCGGCGCGAACGCGACGAGGTGCAGACGTTCACGAGCGCCCTGTCCCGCGTCTGGGGGCGTGGTGTGTCCGTGGACTGGAAGGCGGCGTTCGCCGGGCGCGCCGTGCGCTACGCGGACCTGCCGACCTACGCCTTCCAACGCAAGCGCTACTGGCTGGAGGCGGAAGTCGCGGGAGACCCGGCCGGTCTCGGGCAGAGCGCGGCGGGGCACCCGCTGCTGGGCGCGGCCGTCACGTTGGCGGCCGAGGGCGGCGCGATGCTCACCGGTCGGCTCTCCCTGCACACCCACCCGTGGCTGGCGGACCACGCCATCGGCGGAACGGTCCTTTTCCCCGGCACCGGCTTCGTCGAACTCGCCATCCGCGCGGGCGACGAGGTCGACTGCGCCCACCTGCGGGAACTCACCCTCCAGGCGCCCCTCGTCATCGCCGAACGCGGCGCTGTCCAGATCCAGGTCGTCGTCAGCGGCTCGGACGAGACGGGTCGTCGCGAGGTGCGGATCTACTCCCGGCCGGAGAACGCGGAGGCCGACGAGAGCTGGACCTGCCACGCCGAGGGCGGGCTGGATCACCAGCGGCCGGCTGACGACGAGGCAACCGATCTCGCGCAGTGGCCTCCGGCCGACGCGGAGGTCGTGGACCTGGCCGGCTTCTATGACGCGTTCGGCGACGCGGGTTACGCATACGGGCCGGTGTTCCAGGGCCTGCGCACGGCCTGGCGGCGCGGTGACGAGATCTTCGCCGAGGTCGCCCTGCCCGAGTCGGCACAGGCGGACGCCGACCGTTTCGGCATCCATCCGGCGTTGCTCGACGCCGTGCTCCACGCGCACGGGCTCGCTGCCTCCGTTGCCGGCAGCGCCGAGCAGGACGGGAAGGTGCGGCTGCCGTTCGCGTGGTCGGGTGTGTCCCTGCACGCCACGGGAGCCACGGCCGTTCGGGTCCATTGCACGGTGCGCGGACCGGAGAACGCGAGGATCGTCCTGGCCGACGTGGCCGGGCGGCCGGTCGCGAGCATCGGCTCCCTCGTTCTGCGTGCGGTCAACAGCGGAACGCTCGGCGTGGAGGCTGCCGACACCGAGTCGGTCTACCGGCTCGACTGGCTGCCTGCCGGGAGCGCGCGAGAGGAGGCGGGCGCTGAGGTGAGCGACGCCGGGCGGAACGCCTGGGCGTTGCTCGGAACCGAGGACGGACTGGGCCTCGGCCTGCCGGTGTACGCGGGCGTCGACCGGGCAGAGGACGCCGCCCCGGCGCCTGACGTTCTGGTTCTCGCCGTCGGCGCGCACACCGCATCCGCCGCCCCGGCGCACGGCACGCCGGACTCCCTGGCCGACGGCGCCAGGGACGCGACGCTGCACGCGTGGCGCACCGTTGGCGACTGGCTGGCGAGCGAACAACGCGCCGACTGCCGCTTGGTGGTGGTCACCGCCGGTGCGGTCGCCGTTGGTCATGGGGAAGACGTCCCCGACCTCGCTGCCGCTCCGGTCTGGGGCCTGGTGCGGACGGCCCAGTCGGAGAACCCCGGCCGCGTCGTCCTGGTGGATCTGGAACCGGGCACGACCGGACAGGCCGCCGCCTCCGCCCTGGCCACCGCGCTGGCCACCGACGAGTCGCAGGTGGCGGTGCGGGGTGGCGTGGCGTTGGCGCCCCGGTTGGTGCGGGTGTCGGCCGGTGGCGGTGGTCTGGTGCCGCCGGTGGGTGAGTCGGCGTGGCGGCTGGACGTGCTGGGTGGGGGGACGTTGGAGTCGCTGGCGCTGGTGCCGGCCCCGGAGGAAGCGGGCGTGCTGCCTGCCGGGCAGGTGCGTGTGGCGGTGCGTGCCGCGGGTCTCAACTTCCGCGATGTGCTGATGGGTCTGGGCATGTACCCGGGCGACGTGATGCTGGGCAGCGAGGCCGCCGGTGTCGTCGTCGCGGTCGGTGAGGGAGTGGAGCACGTCGCGGTCGGCGACCGCGTCATGGGCCTCATCCATCAGGGCTTCGGTTCCCTCGCGACGGTGGACGCGCGGTTGGTGGTGCGGATGCCGGTGGGGTGGTCGTTCGAGCAGGCGGCGTCGGTGCCGGTGGTGTTCCTGACCGCGTACTACGGCCTGGTGGATCTGGCCGGGTTGCGGGCGGGGGAGTCGGTGCTGGTCCATGCCGCCGCGGGCGGCGTGGGCATGGCGGCGGTGCAGCTCGCCCAGCACCTGGGCGCCACGGTGTTCGCCACCGCGAGCGAGGCCAAGCAGGCGACCGTGCGGGAGCTGGGGGTGCCGGCGGAGCGGATCGCGTCCTCGCGCGATCTCGACTTCCGCGACGCGTTCCTCGCCGCGACCGGCGGCGCCGGTGTGGACGTGGTGCTGGACGCGCTGGCGCGGGAGTTCGTGGACGCATCCCTCGAACTGCTGCCGCGCGGCGGCCGGTTCCTTGAGATGGGCAAGACCGACATCCGCGACCCCGAACAGGTCGCCACCGAGCATCACGGAGTGCGCTACCAGTCCTTCGACATGCTGGAGGCCGGTCACGACCGCATTGGTGAGATGCTGCGCGAGATCGTCGACCTGCTCCAACAGGGCAGGCTGCGCCCGCTGCCGATCACCACCTGGGACGTGCGGCGGGCGCCGGAGGCGTTCCGGTTCATGTCGCAGGCCCGGCATGTGGGCAAGATCGTGCTGACGGTTCCGCAGGACCCCGATCCGGCGGGCACCGTGTTGATCACCGGTGGTACGGGGACCCTGGGCTTGTTGCTCGCGCGGCACCTGGTGGCGGCGCGCGGGATGCGTTCGCTGGTGCTGACCAGCCGTGCGGGGCTCGACGCGCCGGGGGCGGCGGAGCTGGTCGAGGAGCTGGAAGGACTGGGCGCGCGGGTGGAGGTCGCCGCCTGCGACGCGGCCGACCGCGACCAGCTCGCCGCGGTACTGTCCGCCATCCCGGCCGAACACCCCCTGACCGGCGTCGTGCACGCCGCCGGGATCGCCGACGACGGGATGTTCGGCGACCTGACGGAGGAGCGGATCGAGCGGGTCCTGCGACCCAAGGTCGACGCCGCGCTGAACCTGCACGAGCTGACCCGCGACGCGGACCTCCGGCTCTTCGCCCTGTACTCCTCGACCGCCGGCATCCTGGGCAATCCCGGCCAGGCCAACTACGCGGCGGCGAACACCTTCCTGGACGCCCTGGCCGCCCACCGCCGCGCGCAAGGGCTGCCCGCCACATCCCTCGCCTGGGGGCTGTGGGAGCAGGCGAGCGGCGTCAGCGGCGACCTGTCGGAAGCCGACCTCGCGCGCCTGGCACGCGGCGGCATGCTGCCGCTCGGCTCGGCTCAGGGACTCGGCCTCTTCGACGTGGCCCAGGGGCTCGACGAAGCCGTCACCGTGCCGATCCGCCTCGACCTCGCCACGATGCGGAACGCGGCCAAGGCCGGCGGGGCGCGGGCGGTGCCCCCGTTGTTCCGCGCCCTGATCCGCGTCACCGGACGGCGTACGGCCACCGGGCCCACCGGCGACGCGTCCTCGCTGGCGGCGCAACTGGGCAGGCTCGGCACGGCGGACCGCGTGACTCTGGTGTCCGAACTGGTCCGCACCCACGTGGCGGCCGTGCTCGGCCACGCGAGCGCGGCGGCCATCAACGCCGAGCGGCAGTTCAAGGACCTGGGCTTCGACTCGCTGACCGCGGTGGAGCTGCGCAACCGGCTCAACGGCGCGACCGGACTGAGCCTGCCGGCCACGCTCATCTTCGACTACCCCACGCCGGCCGCGCTCGCCACGTTCCTGCTGAGCGAACTCGGTGTCGGTACGGCGGACGCGGAGGCCCCCGCCGCCGCGACCGCCGTCGCGGCGGACGAGCCGCTCGCCATCGTCGGCATGGCGTGCAGGTTCCCCGGCGGCATGGACTCACCGGAGCAGTTGTGGCGCCAGCTCATCGACGGCGCCGACGCGATGGGCCCCTTCCCGGCCGACCGGGGCTGGGACCTGGAACGCCTCTACGACCCGGACCCGGCCGCCTCCGGCGCCTCCTACGTGCGGGACGGCGGATTCGTGCACGAGGCGTCGCACTTCGACGCGGACTTCTTCGGCATCAGCCCGCGTGAGGCGCTGGCCATGGATCCGCAGCAGCGGCTGCTGCTCGAAGTCACCTGGGAGTCCCTGGAACGGGCCGGAATCCCACCGGCCTCGCTGCGCGGCCGTGCGGTCGGAACGTTCGTCGGCGGGGTGCAGTCGGACTACGGTTCGGGCATCCAGCGCATCTCCGACAGCGCGGAGGGCTATGCGCTCACCGGCACGACAACCAGCGTGATCTCGGGCCGGGTCGCCTACGTGCTGGGCCTCGAAGGACCCGCGGTGACAGTGGACACGGCGTGTTCCTCGTCGCTGGTCGCGCTGCACCTGGCGGCGCAGGCGCTGCGGAACGGCGAGTGCGACATGGCGCTGGCCGGCGGCGTGACGGTGATGGCCACGCCGGGCGCTTTCGTCGAGTTCAGCCGTCAGCGCGGTCTCGCGGCCGACGGCCGCTGCAAGCCCTTCTCTTCGGCTGCCGACGGAACGGGCTGGGGCGAGGGCGTCGGCGTCCTCGTGGTCGAGCGCCTGTCCGACGCCCGGCGCAAGGGCCACCAGGTGCTGGCCGTGGTGCGCGGTTCGGCCGTCAACCAGGACGGTGCGAGCAACGGCCTCACCGCGCCGAACGGTCCCGCGCAGCAGCGCGTCATCCGCTCGGCGCTGGCCAACGCGGGGCTGACCCCCGGCGACATCGACGCGGTCGAGGCCCACGGCACCGGAACCCGGCTGGGCGACCCGATCGAAGCCCAGGCACTCATCGCCACCTATGGCCAGGACCGGCCCGAGGACCGGCCGTTGTGGCTGGGGTCGATCAAGTCGAACATCGGCCACACGCAGGCGGCGGCCGGTGCCGCCGGCCTGATCAAGATGGTGATGGCGCTGCGCGAAGGCGTGCTGCCGCCCACGCTGCACGCGGAGGAGCCGACCACTCAGGTCGACTGGTCGGCCGGCGCTGTGGAGCTGCTGACCGAGGCCCGGGAGTGGGTCGGGGAGGGGCGTCCGCGTCGGGCGGGCGTGTCCTCGTTCGGTATCAGCGGCACGAACGCGCACGTGATTCTTGAGCAGGCGCCGGTCGAGGATGCCGAGCCGAAGGCCGTGGTGCTGCCGGGTGACCGCCTTGGGGTGGTGCCGTGGGTGGTGTCGGCCCGCACCGCGGATGCCGTGGCGGCGCAGGCGGAACGGCTGGCCGAGGCTGCTGCTGAGTTGGACGCTGCCGATGTCGGGTGGTCGCTGGCCTCCGGGCGGGCGGCGCTGCCGACCCGCGCGGTGGTGTGGGGCCGGAACACCGATGAACTGGTCGCGGCTCTGCGTGCGGTGTCGGCCGGTGAGGGTGTGGTCGAGGGCCGGCTCGCGGTGCTGTTCACGGGGCAGGGTGCGCAGCGGGCTCGGATGGGTGCCGAACTGGCTGCCGCGTTCCCCGTGTTCGCGGATGCTTTGGCTGAGGTGTGTGCCGGGTTCGACGGTCTGCTGCCGCGTCCGCTGGGTGAGGTGCTGGCCGACGAGACCAGTGATGATCTGGATCGGACGGTGTTCACGCAGGCGGGGCTGTTCGCGGTCGAGGTGGCGCTGTGGCGGCTGGCCGAATCGTTCGGCGTCAAGCCCGACTTCGTCGCGGGGCACTCGATCGGTGAGATCGCGGCGGCGCATGTGGCGGGCGTGTTCGACCTCGCGGACGCCTGCCGTCTGGTGGCCGCGCGCGGTTCGCTGATGCAGGCCCTCCCGGCCGGTGGCGCGATGCTGTCGGTGCGGGCCACGCCCGAGCAGGTGTCGGAAGCCCTGGGCGAGGTCGATGGTCTGGACATCGCGGCCGTCAACGGGCCGCGCTCGGTCGTCGTGGCCGGTGACGAGGCGGCGGTCGAGCGGCTGCGGGAGTCGTTCACCGAGGCGGGCGTGAAGACGCGGCGGCTGTCGGTCTCGCACGCGTTCCACTCGCGCCTGATGGACCCGATGCTGGAGGAGTTCGAGCGGGTCGCTTCGACGCTCACCTACCGCGCCCCCGCCATTCCCGTGGTCTCGAATGTGACCGGCGAGCTGGCCGGGGTGGAGATCGGGTCGGCCGGGTACTGGGTGCGGCACGTCCGCGCCACCGTTCGCTTCGCGGACGGTATTGCCGCGCTGCGTGACGCCGGTGTGTCGACGTTCCTGGAACTGGGACCGGATGCCACGCTCACCGCGATGGGCGCGGAGTGCCTGCCCGAGGACGACACCACCACCGCCTTCGTGCCCACGACCCGGCGCGAACGCGACGAGGTGCAGACGTTCACCAGTGCCCTGTCCCGCATCTGGGGGCGTGGTGTGTCCGTGGACTGGAAGGCGGCGTTCGCCGGGCGCGCCGTGCGCCGGGTCGACCTGCCGACCTACGCCTTCCAACGCCGCCGCTACTGGCTGGAGTCGGAGGCGGGCGGCGACCCGACCGGGCTCGGTCTCGGCGCGGCAGGGCACCCGTTGCTGGGCGCCGCCGTCAACCTCGCGGCTGACGGTGGTGTCGTCCTCACCGGGCGCATGTCCGTGGGCCTGCAACCGTGGCTGGCGGACCACGCCATCGGTGGAACGGTCCTCTTCCCCGGCACCGGCTTCGTCGAACTCGCCATCCGCGCGGGCGACGAGGTCGACTGCGGGCAGGTGCGGGAACTCGCCCTCCAGGCGCCACTCGTGCTGCCGGAGCGCGGCGCCGTTCAGGTGCAGGTCGTCGTCGGGACGACCGATGACCTGGGCAGTCGCGAGGTGCGGATCTACTCCCGTCCGGAGCACGCCGACGCCGACGAGCCCTGGGTCCAGCACGCCGAGGGCGCTCTCGGGCGCGAGCCCGAGGCCCTGCACGACGAGCTGGACCTGGCCGAGTGGCCCCCCGCCGACGCGGAGACCATCGACGTCTCAGGGGTGTACCGCACCCTCGCCGACGCGGGTTACGGGTACGGGCCGGTGTTTCAGGGGTTGCGCGCCGCGTGGCGGCGTGGCAAGGAGATCTACGCCGAGGTCGGCCTGCCCGAGGACGAAGCGGGCCGGGCGGCACGCTACGGCCTGCACCCCGCCCTGCTCGATGCGGCTCTGCACGCGCAGAGCCTGGTGGGGGGCGACACCGCCGAGTCCGCCTCCGGCCGGAGCGGCGACGGGGTCCGGCTGCCGTTCGCCTGGTCGGGCGTGTCCTTGCTCGCCTCGGGCGCGACCGCCCTCCGCGTGCGGATCGTGCCGACCGGAACGGATGAACTCGCACTTCAGGCCGCCGACACCAACGGTCGGCCGGTGGCCGCTGTCGGCTCGCTGCTCCTGCGCGCGGTGACCGGCGAGCAACTCACCGCGGTCGCCTCCTCCGCCACGCGGGACGCGCTGTTCCGGGTGGAGTGGGTTCCGTTGAGCACCGGCGGTGACACCCCCGTCGGGGACTGGGCCGTGCTGGGCTCGTCGCCGCTCGTGGCGAACGGCATGGCCCGCCACGACGACCTGTCCACGCTGATCACGGCGTTGGACGCGGGCGAGAAAGCGCCCTCGGTGCTGTTGCTCCCCTGCCTGCCCCCGGACGACGAGCGGCGGCTCAACGTAGGGGGCGAGGACGCCATCTCTGGGGTGTTGGCCGTGTTGCGAGCGTGCTTGGTTGATGACCGGTTGGCCATGTCCCGTCTGGTGGTGGTCACTCAGGGCGCGGTCAACGGACACGGCAACGATGTGAGGGATCTGATGCACACGCCGGTGTGGGGGTTGGTGCGCTCCGCGCAGACGGAGAACCCCGACCGGTTCCTGCTGGTGGACCTCGACCCCGAAGTAGGGATCGAGGAGGCCGCGATCCCCGACGTGGTCGCGGGCGCCATGGCGGCGGACGAGTCCCAGGTGCTGGTCCGCGGCGGGCAGGCCCACGCGCCGCGTCTGGTCCGCGTCGCCCCCGCCGGCGCGCCCGCGCCCGACGCCCCCTCCACCACGCGGCCCGGGTTCCCGGGCACGGTGTTGGTGACGGGTGGTACGGGTGCGTTGGGTGCGCTGGTGGCTCGGCATCTGGTGGAGCGGTACGGGGTGCGGTCGTTGGTGTTGACGAGTCGTCGTGGGCCGGCGGCGCGCGGTGCCGCGGAGTTGGTGGGGGAGTTGGAGTCGCTGGGGGCGCGGGTTGAGGTGGCGGCGTGCGATGCCGCTGACCGCGAGGCGTTGGCGGGGGTACTCGCGCAGATCCCGGCCGAGTATCCGTTGTCGGGTGTGGTGCATGCGGCGGGTGTGCTGGACGACGGCTTGGTCGCGTCGCTTTCGGATGAGCAGGTGCGGCGGGTGCTGCGACCGAAGGCGGAGGCCGCGTGGAATCTGCACGAGCTGACGCGTGATGCCGATCTGGAGATGTTCGTGCTGTTCTCCTCGGTGGCCGGTGTGTTCGGTGGTCCTGGTCAGGGGAACTACGCGGCGGCGAACGCGTTCCTCGACGGCCTGGCGGCGCACCGGCGCGGACTCGGCCTGCCCGGCACCTCCCTCGCCTGGGGACCGTGGGCAGCGCACGACGGCATGACCGGCGGGCTCAGCACGGCCGACCGCGAACGCATGGCGGGCAGCGGCCTGGTGCCGCTGTCCCCGGCCCACGGACTCGCCCTGTTCGACGAAGCGCTGCTCCTCGGCGAACCCCTGCTCGTGGGCGCCCCGTTGGACGCGTCGGTGCTGCGCAGGCAGGCCGAACGCGGGGGCCTGCCCGGCATGCTGCGCGGCCTGGTGCGCACCCGGGTGCGACGGGCCACGGCCGGGGCGGCCGGCAGCGCGGAGGACGCGGCGTCGCTGCGGCGCCGGCTGGCGGGGCTGAGTGACGCCGAGCGCGACCGGGTCGTGACGGACCTGGTGCGGGAGGAGGTCGCCCTGGTTCTCGGGCACCCGAACGCCCTGGCCGTCGACGTGGACCGGCAGTTCCAGGAGCTGGGCTTCGACTCGCTGACGGCCGTCGATCTCAGGAACCGGCTCGGTGCGGCGACCGGGCTGCGACTGGCCGCCAGCCTCGTCTTCGACCACCCCACACCGGCCGGGCTCGCCCGCGCGCTCGTCGCGCAGCTCGCCCCGGCCGACGCCCGTACGCCGGAGGAGGAGCGGGACGCGGAGGTGCGCGAGCTGCTGGCGGCCATCCCGCTCGCCCGGCTCCGCGCGTCCGGGCTGCTGGAGGCCCTGATGCAGCTGGCCAGGCCGGAGGACGAGGAACGCCCCGCGGCCGAGGGCGATCCGGGGCCCGGCATCGCCGACATGGAGGTCGACGACCTCGTGCGCATGGCACTCGGCGACTCCGACTCCTGACCGAATCCACGAGAAAGCTGAGCGACGCTCATGGCGGCACCCACCGGCAACGAGAAGATCGTCGAGGCCCTGCGGGCTTCGCTGACCGAGACCAATCAGCTCCGCAAGCAGAACCAGCAGCTCCTCGCCGCGCACCGTGAGCCGATCGCGATCGTCGGGATGGCCTGCCGTTACCCGGGCGGGGTGAACTCGCCCGAGGACCTGTGGCGCCTGGTGGACACGGCCTCGGACGCGATAGGCGAGTTCCCCGGCGACCGGGGCTGGGACACCGACGGCCTGTACGACCCGGAACCCGGGGTGCCCGGGCGGACCTACACCCGCGAGGGCGGGTTCCTGTACGAGGCCGCCGCGTTCGACGGGGAGCCCTTCGCGATAGCGCCGCGTGAGGCGCTGGCGATGGACCCGCAGCAGCGGCTGCTCCTTGAGACGACCTGGGAGGCGTTCGAACGGGCCGGTATCGCCGTCGACTCGGTGCGCGGCAGCCGGACCGGTGTCTTCGCCGGCCTCATGTACCACGACTACGGCAGTCGGCTGACGCGGCTGCCGGAGGAGGTCGGCGGCTACATCGGGACGGGCACCGCGGGCAGTGTGCTGTCCGGGCGGCTGGCTTACACGTTCGGTCTTGAGGGTCCCGCGGTGACGGTGGACACGGCGTGTTCCTCGTCGTTGGTCGCGCTGCACTTGGCGGCGCAGGCGCTGCGGAACGGCGAGTGCGACATGGCGCTGGCCGGGGGCGTGACGGTGATGTCGACCCCGTCGACGTTCGTCGAGTTCGGGCGCCAGCGCGGTCTTGCGGCCGACGGCCGGTGCAAGTCGTTCGCCTCGGCGGCGGACGGCACCGGGTGGGGCGAGGGCGCGGGCGTGCTGCTCGTGGAGCGGTTGTCGGACGCGCGGCGCAACGGGCACCGGGTGCTGGCGGTGGTACGCGGTTCGGCGATCAACCAGGACGGTGCGAGCAACGGCCTGACCGCGCCGAACGGCCCCTCGCAGCAGCGCGTGATCCGGGCCGCGCTGGCCGGCGCGGGCCTGACGACCGGGGACATCGACGTCGTGGAGGCGCACGGTACGGGCACCTCGTTGGGTGACCCGATCGAGGCCCAGGCGCTGCTGGCGACCTACGGCCAGGACCGGTCCGAGGACGACCCGTTGTGGCTGGGGTCGATCAAGTCGAACATCGGGCACACCCAGGCGGCTGCGGGCGTCGCGGGCGTCATCAAAATGGTGATGGCCATACGGGCCGGTACCCTGCCGCCGACCCTGCACGTGGACGAGCCCTCGCGGTTCGTCGACTGGACGGCGGGTGCGGTCTCGCTGCTCACCGAGGGCCGTGCCTGGCCGGAGAACGACCGGCCGCGCCGGGCGGGCGTGTCGTCGTTCGGTATCAGCGGCACGAACGCGCACGTCATCATCGAGCAGGCACCGGCGGACGCGGAACCCGACTCGACCGTCGTCCCCGGGAAACCTCTCCCCGCAGTGCCCTGGGCCGTGTCCGCCTACACGAGCGAGGCGCTCGCCGCCCAGGCGGAACGGCTGGCGGGCGCGGCTGCCGAGCTGGACGCGGGGGATGTCGGGTGGTCGTTGGCCTCCGGGCGTGCGGAGTTGGCGTCCCGCGCGGTGGTGTGGGGCCGGGACGCCGATGAACTGGTCGCGGCTCTGGGCCAGGTGTCGGCTGCGGAGCAGGTGGTTGAGGGCCGGGTCGCGGTGCTGTTCACGGGGCAGGGTGCGCAGCGGGCCCGGATGGGTGCGGAGCTGGCCGACGCCTTCCCCGTGTTCGCGGACGCTCTGGCCGAGGTGTGTGCCGGGTTCGATGGTCTGCTGCCGCGTCCGCTGGCGGAGGTGCTGGCCGACGAGACCAGTGATGATCTGGATCGGACGGTGTTCACGCAGGCGGGGCTGTTCGCGGTCGAGGTGGCGCTGTGGCGGCTGATCGAGTCCTTCGGTGTCAAGCCCGACTTCGTTGCCGGGCACTCGATCGGTGAGATCGCCGCCGCGCACGTGGCGGGGGTGTTCGACCTCGCGGACGCGTGCCGTCTGGTGGCCGCGCGTGGCTCGCTGATGCAGGCGCTTCCTGCCGGTGGCGCGATGCTGTCCGTGCAGGCCACGCCCGAGCAGGTGTCGGAAGCCCTGGGCGAGGTCGATGGTCTGGACGTGGCGGCGGTCAACGGGCCGCGCTCGGTCGTCGTGGCCGGTGACGAGGCCGCGATCGACCGGCTCGGCACGGTGCTCACCGAAACGGGTGTGAAGACGCGGCGGCTTACGGTCTCGCACGCGTTCCACTCGCGCCTGATGGACCCGATGCTGGAGGAGTTCGAGCGCATCGCCGCGCAGCTCACCTACCGTGCCCCCGCCATTCCCGTGGTGTCGAACGTGACCGGCGAGGTGGGGAGCGAGGAGATCGGGTCGGCCGGGTACTGGGTGCGGCACGTGCGCGCCACCGTCCGCTTCGCGGACGGCATCGACGCGCTGCGTGCCGCGGGGGTGTCGACGTTCCTCGAACTGGGTCCGGACGCGACACTCACCGCGATGGGCGCGGAGTGCCTGCCCGAGGACGACACCACCACCGCCTTCGTGCCCACCACCCGGCGCGAACGCGACGAGGTGCAGACGTTCACCAGCGCCCTCTCCCGCGTCTGGTCCCGGGGTGTCTCCGTGGACTGGCGGGCCGCGTTCGCCGGGCGCGCCGTGCGCCGGGTCGACCTGCCGACCTACGCCTTCCAGCATCAGCGGTACTGGCTGGAGAACGCGCCCGCGTCCGACGAGCTCGCCGCCGTGGACCCGGAGGAGGCGCGTTTCTGGGACGCGGTGGAGCAGCAGAACCTCGCCGTACTGGCCGATGCCCTCCAGGTGAGCGGCGAGGAATCGCTGCGCGAGGTGCTGCCGCAGCTGTCGTCGTGGCGGCGCGGGCGGCGGGAGCGCAGCCTGATCGGTGACTACCGCTACCGCGTGGCCTGGACGCCCGTGGACCTGCCCGCGCCCGCCCTGCGCGGCGGCACCTGGCTGTTCGTCGTCCCCTCGGCGCCGACCGACCCGGGCCTGGTGGAGTCGTGCCGCGCCGCGCTGACCGCCCACGGCGCGGAACTGGAAGTCCTCACGGTGGACGCCGCCGCCGCGCACCGGATGGAACTGGCCGATCACATCGGTGAGTTGCTGCTCGACCTGGCGGCCGTTCCGGCTGCGGGCGAGACGGAGAGCGCCCCCGCCTTCGCGGGTGTCCTGTCCCTGCTCGCCGTGGCGGAGGCGCCCCCGCTCGACGCCGACGAGCTGCCGCACGGTCTCGCCGCGACCGTCGCGCTGACGCAGGCGCTCACCGACGCCGGGGTGACCGCGCCGCTGTGGTGCGCGACCCGCGGGGCGGTCGCCGCCGCGTCCGGCGACCCGGCGCCCGACGCCGCCCAGGCGATGCTCTGGGGGCTCGGCCGGGTCATAGGACTTGAGGCGCCGGAACGCTGGGGCGGCCTGGTGGACGTTCCCGACGACCTGGACGAGCGCGGGGCGCGCCTGCTGGCCGGGCTGCTGTCCGGCGGCGGGGCGGAGGACCAGGTGGTCGTGCGCCGCTCCGGGGCGCTGGCCCGCCGCCTCGGAACGGCGCCGGTGCCGCCGGAGGCCGGTGGCGCCGCGTGGCCGCCGCCCGGCACCGTGCTGGTCACCGGCGGCACCGGCGGCATCGGCGCCGAACTGGCCCGCTGGCTCGCCGACAACGGTGCCGAGCACCTGCTGCTGCTCAGCCGGCGCGGCGCCGAGGCCCCGGGGGCCGCGGACCTGGCGGACGAACTGCGCGCGACCGGCACCGAAGTGACGCTCGCGGCCTGCGATGCCGCCGACCGGGACCGCCTGGCCGAGGTGCTGGACGCCATCCCGGCGGACCGGCCGCTCGCCTCGGTGGTGCACGCGGCGGGCGTGCTGGACGACGGTGTGGTGGACGCGCTCACGCCCGAGCCCATGCGCCGCGTGCTGCGGCCGAAGGTCACCGCCGCGCTCAACCTGCACGAGCTGACGCTCACCCACGGTCTGTCGAGCTTCGTGCTGTTCTCCTCGTTCGCCGGGACGTTCGGCTCCCCTGGGCAGGCCGCCTACGCGGCCGGGAACGCGTTCCTCGACGCCCTCGCCGAGCAGCGCGCGGCCGCCGGCCTGCCGGCCGTCTCGATCGCGTGGGGGCCGTGGGCCGGGGCCGGCATGGCCACCGGAACGGAGGCCGTCGAACGGGGCATGCGCCGTTCCGGCCTCACGCCGCTGGCCCCGGGCCTGGCGCTCGCCGCGCTTCGGCAGGCGGTGCGCGGCGGCGACGGCCCGATCACCGTCTTCGACGTGGACTGGGAGCAGTTCGCCGCCGTTTTCGCCTCGCTGCGGCCGAGTCCGCTGATCGCGGACCTGCCGCAGGTCCGCCGCCTGGCCGAGCGCGCGGGCGGTGGGCAGGCGGGGGAGCGGTCCGGTGAGCTGGTGGACCGGCTGGCCGGGCTGGCCCCGGCGGAACGCGAGCGGGCCCTGGTGGACCTGGTGCGCGCCCAGGTCGCCACCGTTCTCGGCCACCGGGGCGCCCAGGCGGTCGCGCGGGAGAAGCCGTTCAAAGAACTGGGCTTCGACTCGCTGGCGGCCGTGGAACTGAGGAACCGCCTCGTCGCCGCGACCGGCCTCGCGCTGCCGGCCACCCTCGTCTTCGACCACCCCACGTCGCTCGCGGTCGCCCGCTTCCTGCGCGGCGAACTGCTGCCCGACGAGGGAGCGGACACCGGCGCGCGGGCGCGTGCCGGGGCGCGTGGCGCCGACCCGGCGGACGACCCGATCGTCATCATCGGCATGTCCTGCCGTTTCCCCGGCGGCGTCGAGTCGCCCGAGGACCTGTGGCGGCTGGTCGCCGACGGCACGGACGCCATCACCCGCTACCCGGACGACCGGGGCTGGAACATTGACGACTACTACGATCCGGACCCGGACCGGCCGCACACCACCTACACGCGCGAGGGCGGCTTCCTCACCGGCGCGGCGGACTTCGACGCCGGGTTCTTCGGGATCTCGCCGCGCGAGGCGCTGGCGATGGACCCGCAGCAGCGGCTGCTGCTCGAAGCGTCCTGGGACGCCGTCGAGCGGGCCGGCATCGACCCGACGAGCCTGCACGGCAGCCAGACCGCCGTGTTCACGGGCATCGTCGCCCTCACCAACAGCCTCTCCCCCTCGGCTACTTACGTGCCCGAGGAGTTGCAGGGCATGGTCGGCACCGGCACCGCCGCCAGTGTCGCCTCGGGCCGGGTCGCCTACGCGCTCGGCCTCGAAGGCCCGGCCGTCACCGTCGACACGGCGTGCTCCGCGTCCCTGGTCGCCCTGCACCTCGCGGCCCAGTCCCTCAGCCGCGGCGAGAGCGACCTGGCGCTCGCGGGCGGCGTCACCGTGCTCGGCACGCCCGGCATCTTCGTGGAGTTCAGCCGGCAGCGCGGCCTCGCGCGCGACGGCCGCTGCAAGGCGTTCTCGGCCGCGGCGGACGGCTTCGGGCCGGCCGAGGGGGTCGGCATGCTGCTCCTCGAACGGCTCTCGGACGCGCGCCGCAACGGGCACCGGGTGCTGGCCGTGGTGCGCGGTTCGGCCGTCAACCAGGACGGTGCGAGCAACGGCCTGACCGCCCCCAACGGCCCGTCCCAGCAGCGCGTCATCCGGCAGGCGCTGGCCAACTCCGGGCTCACCGCGTCCGACGTCGACGCGGTGGAGGCGCACGGCACGGGCACCTCGCTCGGCGACCCGATCGAGGCCCAGGCGCTGATCGCCACCTACGGCCGCGAGCGGCCCGAGGACCGGCCGCTGTGGCTCGGCTCGATCAAGTCGAACATCGGCCACACCCAGGCGGCGGCCGGTGTGGCGGGGGTCATCAAGATGGTGATGGCGATGCGGGAGGGCGTCCTGCCCTCGACCCTGCACGTGGACGAGCCGTCCCCGCTGATCGACTGGTCCGCGAGCCCGGTGTCGCTCCTGACCGCCTCCCGCCCGTGGAAGGCGGGCACAGGTCCGCGCCGGGCCGCCGTCTCCTCGTTCGGCATCAGCGGAACCAACGCGCACGTCATCCTGGAGGAGCCGGCCGCCGAGCCGCCCGCGGAACCCGTCGTCACCCGGGACCGGCCGGCGCCGTTCGCGCCCGCCGTCCTGCCGTGGGTGCTCTCGGCCCGCGCCCCCGGCGCGCTGCGGGAGCAGGGCGGGCGGCTCGCCCGGCACGTCGCGGACCTGGACGCCGACCCGGCGGATGTCGCGCACGCGCTGCTGACGCGGCGCGCCGCGTTCGAGCACCGCGCGCTGGTGTGGGGCCGCGACCGGGACGCCCTGACCGGCGCCGCCGCGGCCCTGGCCGCCCTCGAAGACGGCGACGAAGAGGGCGGGGCCGGACGCGGCACGGACGCGGAGGCGCCCGGACGGCCCGAGCACGCCGGCCGCCTCGTCGTCGGCCAGGCCGACCTCGCCGGCGGGATCGTGTTCGTCTTCCCGGGACAGGGCTCCCAGTGGATCGGCATGGGCCGCGACCTGCTCACCACCTCCCCGGTCTTCGCGGCCCGGCTCGCGGAGTGCGAGGCGGCACTCGCGCCGTTCGTCGACTGGTCGGCCACCGAGGTACTCGACGGCCGGGCCGAACCCGGCTGGCTTGAGGACGTCGAGGTGCTCCAGCCGCTGCTGTGGGCCGTCATGGTCTCCCTGGCCGCCGTGTGGGAGGCGCTCGGCGTCGAGCCCTCCGCCGTGATCGGGCACTCGCAGGGCGAGCTGGCCGCCGCCGCCGTCGCGGGCGCCCTCAGCCTTGAGGACGCGGCCCGCGTGGTCGTCGCCAGGTCCGCGCTCGTCGCTCCCACCCGGGACAGCGGCACCCTCCTGACGGTGGCCGCCGACCGCGAACGGGTGGACGCCTGGCTGACGCGCTGGCCCGGCAGGCTGTCCGTGGCCGCCGTCAACGGGCCCACCGGCATCGTCGTCTCCGGCGAGTTCGCCGCGCTCGACGAACTCGCCGACCTGCTCGCGGCGGAGAACGTCTGGTGCCGCCGCGTGCCCGGCACCCACCCCGCGCACTCGCCGCGCATGGAGGCGCTGCGCGACGACCTGCTCGCGGCCACGGCCGCCGTCCGGCCCCGCGCCTCCCGGGTGCCGGTGATCTCCACCGTCACCGGCGAGGTGCGCGAGGGCGAGACCATGGACGCCGCCTACTGGTACGCCAACCTGCGCGAGACCGTCGAGTTCGAGCGGGCCGTGCGCACCGCGATCGACCAGGGCTGCGCCGCGTTCGTGGAGGTCAGCCCGCACCCGGTGCTGAACGTCCCGCTGCTGGAGATCATCGGCGCCACCGGCGCCCAGGCCACCGCGGTGGGCACGCTGCGCCGCGCGGAGGACGGCGGCGAACGCCTCATCGCCAACGCGGGCGAACTGTGGGTGCGCGGCCTCGACGTGGACTGGGAGGCACTGCTCGACGGCCGCGACCTGCGCCGGGTCGACCTTCCTCCCTACCCCTTCCAGCGCAGCCGCTACTGGCTGAACGCGACGGCCGGCGGCGCCGCGGACCCGGCGGGACTCGGCCTGGGCGACACCGGCCACCCGCTGCTCGGCGCCGCGGTGCCCCTGGCCGCCGGCGACGGAGTGCTGCTCACCGGCAGGCTCACCGCCAGGGACCGGCCCTGGCTGGCCCAGCACACGGTCGCGGGAACCGCGCTGCTGCCCGGCTCGGTGTTCACCGAGTTCGCCGTCCGGGCGGGCGACGAGGTCGGCTGCGGCCACGTGCGGGAACTCCTGCTGCTCGCACCGCTCGCCCTGCCGGCATTGGGCGGAGTGCGGATCCAACTGGTCGTCGGCCCGGCCGCCGAGGACGGCAGCCGCGCCCTGAGCGTGTACGCGCGGCCCGACGACGCGCCGGACGGACGGCCGTGGACCTGCCACGCCGAGGGCGTGCTCGCGCCCGGCGGCGCGGCCGTCCCGGCCGAGGACCTGACGGCCTGGCCGCCCGCGGGGGCGGAACCCGTCGACATCACCGGCTTCTACCCCGCCGCCGAGGCCGCCGGATACGGCTACGGGCCGGCGTTCCAGGGGCTGCGTTCGGTGTGGCGGCGCGGCGGCGACATCTTCGCCGAGGTGCGGCTGCCGGAGGAACTGCGCGGCGAGGCAGCCGCGTTCGGTCTGCACCCGGCTCTCCTCGACGCCGCCCTCCAGGCCGGCGGCGTCGGCGCGCCCGCCGGGGACGGCACGCTGCGCCAGCCCATGGCGTGGAACGGGACGACGCTCCTGGCGACCGGCGCGACCGAACTGCGCGTCCGCCTCACGCCCATGGCCGGCGACGGGCTGGCCATCCTCCTCACCGACCCGGAGGGCCGGCCCGTCGCCACCGTCGAGACGCTCGTGCAGCGCACGGTGTCCGCCGACCAGCTCGCCCGCGCGATCGCCGGGGCCGCCGGCGCGGAGGAGGGCACAGGACTGCCCGACCGCGGCTGGGTGCCGCTGCCCGTGCCGCCGGCCGACGAGGAGGGACGGGCGGCCCAGCGGTGGGCCGTGCTCGGTGAGGACGGGCTCGGCGTCGGCGCCGCCGTCCAGAACGAGGGCCTCGCCGTCGACGCCTACGCGGACCTGGCCGCCCTCCGCGCCGCCCTGGACGCGGGAATCCCCGCGCCGGACGTCGTCCTCGCCGTCCGCGCACCCGGCCGGGCCGGCCCGCTCACCGCAGAAGGCGCCGCCGCCCTCGTCGAGGACTGGCTCGGTGAACGCCGGCTGGCCGGCGCCCTGCTGACCGTGGTGACCAGCCGGTCCGTGGCCGCCGCCGATGACGACGAGATCGACGACCCCGAGGGCGCGGGCGTCCTGCGTCTCGTCCGGTCCGCCCGGGACACCGCGCCAGGACGCCTGCTCCTCGTCGACATCGACGGCGGCCCGGCCGCCGACCTCCTGCCGCTGGCCGTGGCCGCCGCCTCGGCCGGCGGCGAGTCCTGCCTCGCCGTGCGCGGCGACGCGTTCCTCGTGCCCCGGGCCGCCGCCCGGCCCGCGGCCGTCACCGCCGGCCGCCGCGTCGCGGCCGGCGGGGCCGCGGGGGCCGGCGGCGACGGGCAGGCGCTCGCCCAGCGGCTGGCCGGCCTCGGCGACGCCGAACGGCAGCGCGCCCTCGTGCTCCTGGTGCGGCAGCAGATCGCGGCCGTCCTCGGCCACGCGTCGGCCCGCGACATCGAACCCGACCGGCTCGTCAAGGACCTCGGCTTCGACTCCATGATGGCCGTGCAGCTCCGCAACCGGCTCGCCGCGGAAACCGGCCTGGACCTGCCGACCACCCTCGCGTTCGCCCACCCCACCCCGGCCGCGCTCGCCGACTACCTCGGCGGCCGGCTGGAACCGGCGGCCGACACCGCGAGCAGCCGCGTCCTCGACGAGATCGACCGGCTGGACAGCGCCCTGACCGCTCTCGACGCGGCGCACGAGGACCGCGCACGCATCGCCAAACGCCTCCAGAACCTCGCCTGGCGCCTGGGCAGCGAGGCCACCCCGCAGGACAGGGCGACGGAGGCCGTCCTGACCGACGACGTCCTCGAATCCGTCTCGGACGACGAGATGTTCGACCTGATCGACCGGGAACTGGGTGAGCCCTGACGGGCCGGCCGGGAGCCGACCCAGGCTCCCGGCCTTCCCGCCGGACCCCAGACCTTCCGCCCCGTTCCGTAGGAGTGCCCACGATGCCGACCACAGAAGACAAGCTTCGTGACTATCTGAAGCGCGTCACCGCAGACTTCAGCAAGCTTCGCCATCGCGTGCACGAGCTGGAGACGCAAGCGCACGAACCGATCGCCATCGTCGGCATGGCCTGCCGGTTCCCCGGCGGCGCCGACTCACCGGAACAGCTGTGGCGCCTGGTGGCCGACGGCGTGGACGCCATCAGCCCGTTCCCCACCGACCGGGGCTGGCCCGATGACCTCCACGACCCCGACGGGGATCGGCCGGGCAAGAGCTACGTCACCGAGGGCGGCTTCCTGCACGACGCGGGACACTTCGACCCCGAGGTCTTCGGCATCTCCCCGAACGAGGCGCTGGCGATGGACCCGCAGCAGCGGCTACTGCTCGAAGCGTCCTGGGAGGCGTTCGAACAGGCCGGTATCGCGCCGACCGCCCTGCGCGGCAGCAGGACCGGCGTCTTCGCCGGCGCGGTCTCCTCCGACTACGCCACAGGGCGCAGCGTTCCGCCGGGCGTGGACGGGTTCATGGCCACCGGGACCATGGCCAGCGTGATCTCCGGCCGGGTCGCCTTCTCACTCGGCCTGCACGGCCCCGCCGTCACCATCGACACGGCGTGCTCGTCCTCGCTGGTCGCCTTGCACCTGGCCGTGCAGTCCCTGCGGCAGGGCGACTGCGACCTCGCGCTGGCCGGCGGCGTCAACGTCATGCCCACCCCCACCCCGTTCACCGCCTTCAGCCAGCAGCGCGGCCTCGCGCGCGACGGCCGCTGCAAGACGTTCTCGGCGGCGGCCGACGGCACCATCTGGTCCGAGGGCGTCGGCATGCTCCTCGTCGAACGCCTCTCCGACGCACAGCGCAACGGGCACCGCGTCCTCGCCCTCGTCCGGGGCTCCGCCACCAACCAGGACGGCGCGAGCAACGGCCTCAGCGCGCCCAACGAGCTGGCGCAGCGCCAGGTCATCAAGGACGCCCTGGCCGACGCCGGTCTTTCGGCCGCCGACGTGGACGCGGTCGAGGCGCACGGCACCGGCACGAAACTCGGGGACCCGATCGAGGCCCAGGCACTGCTGGCGACCTACGGCCAGGACCGTCCCGAGGGCCGGCCGCTGCGGCTCGGCTCGATCAAGTCGAACTTCGGGCACGGCGGCGCCGCCGCCGGTGTCGCCGGCGTCATGAAGATGGTGCTCGCCCTGCGGGCCGGTGTGCTGCCGCGTTCCCTGCACATCGACGAGCCCACTCCGCATGTGGACTGGTCGGCGGGTGCGGTCGAGTTGCTGTCCGAGGCGCGGGAGTGGGTGCGGGAGGGCCGTCCGCGTCGGGCGGGCGTGTCGTCGTTCGGTATCAGCGGGACGAACGCGCACGTCATCATCGAGGAGGCGCCGGCCGACGAGGCGCCGGGCGCGGTGGTCGTCGCGGCCGAGCGCGAGCCGGTGTGGCGGGGGCCCGTGCTGCCCTGGATCGTCTCCGCCCGGGGCCAAGAAGCCCTGGCGGCGCAGGCGGGCCGGCTCGCGGAGGCGGCCGGTGGCCGCGATGCCGTTCCGGCGGACGTGGGTTGGGCGTTGGCGTCGTCGCGTGCGGTGTTGGAGCACCGGGCCGTGGTGTGGGGTGCGGAGACCGGTGAGTTGGTGTCGGGTCTTGCCGGTGTGGCTTCGTCGGCGGCGGCGGTGAACGCGGTGGTGGGTGTGGCGGGGTCTGATGCGGGTGGTGGGTCGGTGTTTGTGTTCCCGGGGCAGGGGTCGCAGTGGGTGGGTATGGGGCGTGGGTTGTTGGAGTGCTCGCCGGTGTTCGCGGCGCGGTTGGGTGAGTGCGGGGAGGCGTTGGCGCCGTTTGTGGAGTGGTCGTTGGTGGAGGTGCTGCGGGGTGCGGATGAGAGCTGGCTGGAGCGGGTGGATGTGGTGCAGCCGGTGTTGTGGGGGGTGATGGTGTCGTTGGCGGCGGTGTGGGAGTCGGTGGGTGTGGTGCCCTCTGCGGTGGTGGGGCATTCGCAGGGCGAGATCGCGGCTGCTGTGGTGGCGGGTGCGTTGTCGTTGGCGGATGGCGCGCGGGTGGTGGCGCTGCGCTCGTTGGCTATTCGTGAGTTGGCCGGTGGTGGGGGGATGGTGTCGCTGGCTGCGGGTGCGGGGCGGGTGGAGGAGTTGCTGGCTTCTGCCGGTGTGTCGGGTGGGGTGTCGGTGGCGGTGTTGAACGGGCCGTCGGCGACGGTGGTGGCGGGTGATGTGGCGGGGCTCGACGCGGTGATCGCTGCCGCGGAGGCGGCGGGGGTGCGGGCGCGGCGGGTGCCGGTGGACTACGCCTCCCACTCGGCTCATGTGGAGGCGATCGAGGAGCGGATCCTGGCCGACCTGGCGCCGATCGAGCCTCGTTCGTCGCGGGTGCCGTTGGTGTCGGCGGTGTCGGGTGAGGTGCTGGACACGGCCGGGATGGATGCGGGGTACTGGTATCGGAATCTGCGGCAGCCGGTGCGGTTCGCCGACGCGGTCGGCACGGCGTTGTCGTTGGGGTTCCGGTCGGTGGTTGAGGTCAGCGCCCACCCGGTGCTGACGATGAGCGTGCAGGAGATCGCGGAGTCCGCGGGTGCGCAGGACGCCGTGGTGGTGGGCACGCTGCGCCGGAACGAGGACGAGGCCGCGCGGTTGGTGGCGTCCGCTGCCGAGCTGTGGGTCAACGGCGCCACGGTGGACTGGACGGCGTTCTACGCCGGGCGCGCCGTGCACCGCGTGGACCTGCCCACCTACGCCTTCCAACGCAAGCGCTACTGGCTGGAACCGAATCCGCTGGCCGCGGATGCCACCGGCCTCGGTCTCGGCTCAACGGAGCACCCGTTGCTCGGTGCCTCGGTCACACTGGCGGCCGATGGCGGGGTGCTGCTGACGGGGCGGTTGTCGCTGCGCACGCATCCGTGGCTGGCGGATCACGCGGTGAACGGCACGGTGCTGCTGCCGGGGACGGGTTTTGTCGAGTTGGCGTTGCGTGCGGGTGATGAGGTCGGCTGCGGTCAGCTGCGGGAACTGACGCTTCAGGCGCCGCTGCTGCTGCCGGATGAGGGGGGCGTTCAGCTTCAGGTCGTGGTCGGTGTGCCGGGTGAGGACGGGCGCAGGAGCGTGCACGTGTACTCGCGTGCCGAGGACGCCGATCCGGCACTGCCCTGGACCTGCCACGGCGAAGGCATCCTGACCGAGAAGCCGTCCGCCCCGCAGGAGGACGCCGATCTGCTGCTGTGGCCGCCGCAGGGCGCGGAACCGGTCGACGTCTCCGCCTTCTACCCGGCCGCCGCCGACGCGGGATACGAGTACGGGCCGGTGTTCCAAGGGCTGCGCGCCGCCTGGCGGCGCGGCGAGGAGATCTTCGCCGAGGTCGCCCTGCCCGAATCGGCGCAGGCCGACGCCGCCCGCTTCGGCATCCACCCCGCCCTGCTCGACGCCGCACTCCACGCCAACAGCCTCGGCCCGTTCGGCACGGGGGACGGCAGGCTGCTGCTGCCGTTCGCCTGGACCGGCGTGTCCCTGCACGCCACCGGCGCGGCCCGGCTGCGGGTGCGCATCGGCCGGGCCGGAGCGGACGGGCTGGCCGTGCTCGTCGCGGACGCCACCGGCCAGCCGGTCGCCCACGCCGAATCGCTGGTGCTGCGGCCGGTCACCGAAGGACAGCTGGCCACCGCCGACGACCCGGCGCGCGACGGTCTGTTCCGCATCGCGTGGACGCCGGCCGACGCGGACACCGGTACCGGGCCCGGCACGTCGGCGCTCGCCACGTGGGTCGTGCTGGGGGAGGACCGGCTCGGCCTCGGTCTCGGCACCTTCGGTCCGCAAGACCGCTCCGCCGGTTCCGCACCGCCGCCCGTCGTCGTGTTCGCCCCCGCCGCCGCGGCCACCACGGGAGGCGAAGAGGCGGCGGGCGCCGCGACGCGTTCCGTTCTCGACGCCCTGCGCGACGTCAGGGAATGGCTCGCGGATGAACGGTCCGCCGGCAGCCGGCTGGCCGTCGTCACGCGGGGCGCGGTCGCCACCGGCGCCGCCCACGACATCGCGGACCTGCCGCTGTCCTCCGTGTGGGGACTCGTCAGGTCGGCCCAGTCGGAGAACCCCGACCGGCTGCTCCTGGTGGATCTCGACCCCTCCACCGAACCCGCTCCCGACGACCTGGCCCGCGCCGTGCACGTGGCGCTGCGCGACGCCGAGTCGCAGACCGCCGTGCGCGGCGGCACCGTGCTGGTGCCCAGGATGAACCGATGCGGCGCCGACGGCGGCCTGCTGCCACCCGCGAACGAGACGGCCTGGCGGCTTGACGCGCTCGGCGGCGGCACGCTGGAGTCCCTGGCGCTCGTGCCGGCCCCCGAGGCCGCGGCCCCGCTGCCGGCCGGCCAGGTCAGGGTCGCGGTGCGTGCGGCCGGGCTGAACTTCCTCGACGTGCTGCTCGGTCTCGGCATGGCGCCGGACGACCGCGACATGGGCATCGAGGCCGCGGGCGTCGTCGTCGAGGTCGGCGAGGGCGTCACGGAACTGGCCGTGGGCGACCGCGTCATGGGCCTGATCCCCAAGGGCTTCGGGTCCCTCGCGGTCACCGACGCCCGCGTGCTCGCCGCCGTCCCCGAGGGGTGGTCGTTCGAGCAGGCGGCGTCGGTGCCCGTGGCGTTCCTGACCGCGTACTACGGCCTGGTGGACCTGGCCGGGTTGCGGGCGGGGGAGTCGGTGCTGGTCCATGCCGCCGCGGGCGGTGTGGGCATGGCGGCGGTGCAGCTCGCCCAGCACCTGGGCGCCACGGTGTTCGCCACCGCGAGCGAGGCGAAGCAGGCGACCGTGCGGGAGCTGGGGGTGCCGGTGGAGCGGATCGCGTCCTCGCGCGACCTGGACTTCCGCGACACCTTCCTCGCCGCGACCGGCGGTGCGGGCGTCGATGTGGTGCTGGACTCGCTGGCGCGGGAGTTCGTGGACGCCTCCCTCGAACTGCTGCCGCGCGGCGGCCGGTTCCTTGAGATGGGCAAGACCGACATCCGCGACCCCGAACAGGTCGCCGCCGACCACCCCGGGATCCGCTACCGCGCGTTCGACATGGGCGAGGCCGGCCCCGACCGCATCCGCGACATCCTCACCGAGATCGTGCGCCTCTTCGAACGGGGCGTGCTGCACCCGCTGCCGACCACCACGTGGGATGTGCGGCGGGCGCCGGAGGCGTTCCGGTTCATGTCCCAGGCCAAGCACATCGGCAAGATCGTGCTCACCGTGCCGCCCGCCCTCGACCCGCAGGGCACGGTGCTGATCACCGGCGGCACCGGAACGCTCGGCTCGATCCTCGCCCGCCACCTGGTCACCGAGCACGGCATCCGCTCCCTCGTCCTGACCAGCCGCGCCGGTGCGCTCGCGCCGGGCGCCACCGATCTCGCCGCCGAACTGGAGGACCTGGGCGCCCGGGTGGTGCTCGCCGCCTGCGACGCGGCCGACCGCGACCAGCTCGCCAAGGTACTCGCCGGCATCCCCGCCAGGCATCCGCTGACGGGCGTCGTCCACGCCGCTGGCGTGCTGGACGACGGCGTCCTCGCCTCGCTCACCGAGGAGCAGGTCCACCGCGTCCTGCGGCCCAAGATCGACGCCGCGCTGAACCTGCACGAGCTGACCCGGCACGCCGACCTCGCCATGTTCGCGATGTACTCGTCCGTGGCCGGTGTCTTCGGCGCCCCGGGCCAGGGCAACTACGCGGCGGCCAACGCCTTCCTCGACGCCCTGGCCCACCACCGGCGCGCCCGGGGGCTGTCCGCCACCTCGCTGGCCTGGGGATTCTGGGCGGACGCGAGCGGCATGACCGGCCACCTCGGCGGACGCGACCGGGACCGGATCTCGAACAACGGACTCGTGCCCCTCACCCCCGAGGAGGGCAACGCCCTGTTCGACGCGGCCATCCGCACCGACGAGGCCCTGCTGGTCACCGCACGCCTCGATCTCGCCGGGGGCTCCGCACCCGCCGACGCGACGGCCCTGCCGCCGCTGATGCGCGCACTGGTCCGCACCGCGCCGACCCGGCGCGCCGCGCAGTCGGCCGCGGCCACCGGCGGCGGCACGGCCCTGACGACGCGCCTGGCCGCGCTGAGCGACGCGGAACGGGACAAGGCGCTCCTCGACCTGATCCGGGGGAACGTCGCCACCGTGCTCGGACACGCAGACGCCCGGGCCATCGGCGCCGACCGGCCGTTCAAGGACATGGGCTTCGACTCCCTCACGGCCGTCGAACTCCGCAACCGGCTCAACACCGCGACCGGCCTCAGCCTCCCCGCCACCCTGATCTTCGACCACCCGTCACCGCTCGCGCTCGCCGAGCTGATCCGGTCCGAGCTGGTCCTGACCGAGCCGCGGAAGGAGACGGAGAACGTCCCGTCCCTGGTCGCCCAACTCGACCGGCTCGACGCCACGCTCGACACCGCGAGCCCCGACGACATCGCGCGCGACCGCATCGCCGACCGGCTGCGTGCCACGCTCGCCCGGCTCAAGGACGGCTCGACCGACCCGGCCCCCGCCGACACCGAGGACGACCTGGCGTCCGTCACCGACGACGAACTCTTCGAACTCCTCGAAGACGAGCTCGGCACTCCTTGATCCCCCTCCCACGACACGGCCTGAATTAGGTGACTTAGGGATGAACAACGAAGACAAGCTCCGTGAGTACCTCAAGCGGGCGACGGCGGACCTGCGCCAGGTCCGGCGGCGGGTCAAGGAGCTGGAGGAGCACCAGCCGATCGCCATCGTCGGCATGGCCTGCCGGTTCCCCGGCGGCGTCGAGTCCCCCGAGGACCTGTGGCGGGTCGTCCGCGACGAGGTGGACGCGGTCGACAAGTTCCCCACCGACCGGGACTGGGACCTGGAAAGCCTCTACGACCCGGACCCGGAGCAGCCGGGCAAGAGCTACGTCGTCGAGGGCGGCTTCCTGCGGGACGCCACCTCCTTCGACCCCGCGCCCTTCGGCATCAGCCCGCGTGAGGCGCTGGCGATGGACCCGCAGCAGCGGCTGCTGCTTGAGACGTCGTGGGAGGCGTTCGAACGGGCGGGCATACCGCCCACCGGGCTGCGCGGCAGCCAGATCGGCGTCTTCGCGGGCACCCTGCCCTCCGAGTACACCAGCCGCATCGTCAGCGCCCCGGACGAGATCGAGATCTTCCTCGGCACGGGCAACTCGCCCAGCGTGGTGTCGGGGCGGATCGCCTACACCCTGGGCCTCGAAGGACCAGCCGTCTCGCTCGACACGGCCTGCTCCTCCTCGCTGGTGGCCATGCACCTCGCGGCGCAGGCGTTGCGCAACGGCGAGTGCTCTCTCGCCCTGGCGGGCGGCGTCACGGTCATGAGCACCCCGACCAGCTTCGTTCTCCAGAGCCGCCTCAAAGGCGCCTCGGCGGACGGCCGCTGCCGGGCCTTCTCGGCGGCGGCCGACGGCTTCGGCCCGGGCGAGGGCGTCGGCATGGTCGTCCTCGAACGACTGTCCGACGCGCGGCGGAACGGCCACCAGGTGCTCGCCGTCATCCGTGGCTCGGCGGTCAACCAGGACGGCGCCAGTAACGGTCTGACCGCGCCGAACGGCCCCTCGCAGCAGCGCGTCATCCGACAGGCGCTGGCCAACGCCGGTCTTTCGGCCGCCGACGTGGACGCGGTCGAGGCGCACGGCACGGGCACCACGCTGGGCGACCCGATCGAGGCCCAGGCACTGATCGCCACCTACGGCCAGGGCCGTCCTGAGGACCGGCCGCTGTGGCTGGGCTCGGTGAAGTCGAACATCGGCCACGCCCAGGCCGCCGCCGGAGTCGCGGGCGTCATCAAGATGGTGATGGCGATGCGGGAAGGCGTGCTGCCGCGCACCTTGCACGTCGACGAGCCGACTCCCAAGGTCGACTGGTCGGCCGGAGCCGTGGAACTCCTCACCCGTTCCCGCCCGTGGCCCGCCGGTGAGCGGCCTCGCCGCGCCGGCGTCTCCTCGTTCGGCATCAGCGGCACCAACTCCCACCTGATCGTGGAGGAGGCACCGGCCGACGCCGCCGCCGACGGGCCCGTCGTTCCCCCGGCCGGGGACGCGCCGCGCGCCTGGACGGCGCCGTTGCTGCCCTGGATCGTCTCCGCCCGGGGCGCCGCGGCGCTGGCCGCGCAGGCCGAGCGCGTGGCCGACGCGGCCGAGCGCGCCGAACCCGCCGACATCGGCTGGAGCCTCATCACGGGCCGCGCGGCACTGGAGCACCGGGCGGTCGTCTGGGGTGCGGAGCGGGGCGAGCTGGTCAGCGGGCTCCGGGCCGTCGCGGCGGACAGCCCGGCGGTCAACGCCACGCACGGCACCGGTGCCGAGGACACCGGCCTGCTGTTTGTGTTCCCGGGGCAGGGGTCGCAGTGGGTGGGTATGGGGCGTGGGTTGTTGGAGTGCTCGCCGGTGTTCGCGGCGCGGTTGGGTGAGTGCGGGGAGGCGTTGGCGCCGTTCGTGGAGTGGTCGTTGGTCGAGGTGCTGCGGGGTGCGGATGAGAGCTGGCTGGAGCGGGTGGATGTGGTTCAGCCGGTGCTGTGGGGGGTGATGGTGTCGTTGGCGGCGGTGTGGGAGTCGGTGGGTGTGGTGCCCTCTGCGGTCGTGGGGCATTCCCAGGGCGAGATCGCCGCCGCGGTGGTGGCGGGTGCGTTGTCGCTGGCGGATGGCGCGCGGGTGGTGGCGCTGCGCTCGCTCGCGATTCGTGAGTTGGCCGGTGGCGGGGGCATGGTGTCCCTGGCTGCGGGTGCGGGGCGGGTGGAGGAGTTGCTGGCTGAGGCTGGTGCGGGTGGGGTGTCGGTGGCGGCGTTGAACGGGCCGTCGGCGACGGTGGTGGCGGGTGATGTGGCGGGGCTCGACGCGGTGATCGCTGCCGCTGAGGCGGCGGGGGTGCGGGCGCGTCGGGTGCCGGTGGACTACGCCTCCCACTCCCCGCACGTCGAGGCGATCGAGGAGCGGATCCTGGCCGACCTCGCCCCCATCGAGCCCCGTTCGTCTCGGGTGCCGTTGGTGTCGGCGGTGTCGGGTGAGGTGCTGGACACGGCCGGGATGGATGCGGGGTACTGGTATCGGAATCTGCGGCAGCCGGTGCGGTTCGCCGACGCGGTGGGCACGGCTCTGTCGTTGGGGTTCCGGTCGGTGGTTGAGGTCAGCGCCCACCCGGTGCTGACGATGAGCGTGCAGGAGATCGCGGAGTCCGCGGGCGCGCAGGACGCCGTGGTGGTGGGCACGCTGCGCCGCAACGAGGACGAGGCCGCGCGGTTGGTGGCTTCCGCTGCCGAACTGTGGGTCAACGGCGCCACCGTGGACTGGGCGGCGTTCTACGCCGGGCGCGCCGTGCACCGCGTGGACCTGCCCACCTACGCCTTCCAGCGCTCTCCCTACTGGCTGGACAGCGGCGCCCAGGACGTGGACGTCAGCGGTGCCGGTCTGCGCGCCGCCGAGCACCCGTTGCTCGGTGCCTCGGTCACGCTGGCCGTGGACGGCGGTGTGCTGCTGACGGGGCGGTTGTCGTCGCGTACGCATCCGTGGCTGGCGGATCACGCGGTGAACGGCACGGTGCTGCTGCCGGGGACGGGTTTTGTCGAGTTGGCGTTGCGTGCGGGTGATGAGGTCGGCTGCGGTCAGCTGCGGGAACTGACGCTTCAGGCGCCGCTGCTGCTGCCGGATGAGGGGGGCGTTCAGCTTCAGGTCGTGGTCGGTGTGCCGGGTGAGGACGGGCGCAGGAGCGTGCACGTGTACTCGCGTGCCGAGGACGCCGATCCGGCACTGCCCTGGACCTGCCACGGCGAAGGCATCCTGACCGACGAGCCGCACACCGGCGGCACCGAGGACCTCACGAACTGGCCGCCGCAGGGCGCGGAACCGGTCGACGTCTCCGCCTTCTACCCGGCCGCCGCCGAGGCCGGCTACGAGTACGGGCCGGTGTTCCAAGGGCTGCGCGCCGCCTGGCGGCGCGGCGAGGAGATCTACGCCGAGGTCGCCCTGCCGGAGACGGCGCAGGCCGACGCCGCCCGCTTCGGCATCCACCCCGCCCTGCTCGACGCCGCACTCCACGCGAACGCCGTGGCCGCGTCCGACGAGGCCAGGGACACGCTGCTGCTGCCGTTCGCCTGGACCGGCGTGTCCCTGCACGCCACCGGCGCGGCGCGGCTGCGGGTGCGCCTCAAGTCGGCCGGCCCCGAGGAAGTCTCCCTGCTGGTGGCGGACTCCTCGGGCCGGACCGTCGCGCGCGCCGAATCGCTGGTGCTGCGGCCGGTCACCGCCGGCCAGCTCGCCGCGGACGACCAGGCGGGGGCCGAGTCCCTGTTCCGCGTGGACTGGACCGGCCTGCCCATCGACACCGACAGCGTGCCCTTCGGCGTGTGGGCGGTGCTGGGCGATGAGGCGTTCGGCGTCGGGGCCGCCGTGCACGCGGCCGGCCTGGCCATCGACGCCTATCCCGACCTGGACTCCCTGCGCGCCGTGCTCGACGCCGGGGTGCCCGCGCCCGCCGTCATGCTGCTGACCTGCCCGCCCGGCGAGCCGGCGGGTGAGGCGAGCCCCGACGTCGTCGTGGACGTCCTGCGCGTCGCCCAGGAATGGCTGGCCGACGAACGGCTGACCGAGACCCGGCTGGTCGTGGTCACCCAGGGAGCGATCGCCACCGGCCCGGGGCAGGAGGTCACCGACCTCCGCAACGCCCCGCTCTGGGGCCTGCTGCGCTCGGCGCAGTCCGAACACCCCGACCGCTTCCTGCTGCTCGATGTCGATCCCGCGACCGGTGCGGAGCAGGAACTGGTCGCCGCCGTGCTCGCCGCCATGGCCGCGAGCGAGCCGCAGGTGGCGATCCGCGCCGCGCAGGCCCTGGTGCCCCGCCTGGTGCGGGCGCACGGCGGCGCGCTGGCCCCGCCGGCCGACGCGACCGCCTGGGCGCTGCGCGCCACGGGCTCGGGCACCCTGGAGGACCTGGCCCTGGTCGCGACGCCCGAGGCCCACGACCCGCTCGCCCCGAACGAGGTGCGCGTCGCCGTCCGGGCGGCCGGCCTCAACTTCCGCGACGTGCTGCTCGGCCTCGGCATGTACCCGGAGGAGGCGCCGCTGGGCAGCGAGGCCGCCGGTGTGGTGGTCGAGGTCGGCGCCGATGTGACCGGCCTGGCCGTGGGCGACCGGGTGATGGGCCTGATCCCCAAGGGCTTCGGCCCCCTGGCGATCACCCCGGCACGCGCCGTGGTCCGCGTCCCCGAGGGGTGGTCGTTCGAGCAGGCGGCGTCGGTGCCGGTGGCGTTCGTGACCGCGTACTACGGCCTGGTGGACCTGGCCGGGCTGCGGGCGGGGGAGTCGGTGCTGGTCCACGCTGCCGCGGGCGGTGTGGGCATGGCGGCGGTGCAGCTCGCGCAGCACCTGGGGGCGACGGTGTTCGCCACCGCGAGCGAGGCCAAGCAGGCGACCGTGCGGGAGCTGGGGGTGCCGGTGGAGCGGATCGCGTCCTCGCGCGATCTGGACTTCCGCGACACCTTCCTCGCCGCGACCGACGGCGCCGGTGTGGATGTGGTGCTGGACTCGCTGGCGCGGGAGTTCGTGGACGCCTCCCTCGAACTGCTGCCGCGCGGCGGCCGGTTCACCTCCATGGGCAAGACCGACATCCGCGACCCGGAACAGGTCGCCGCCGACCACCCCGGAGTCCGCTACCGGGCCTACGACCTCGGGGACGCCGGCGAGCAGCGGGTCGGCGAGATCCTGGCCGAGATCGTGCGGCTCTTCGAGACGGGAGCCCTGCGTCCGCTGCCGATCACCATGTGGGATGTGCGGCGGGCGCCGGAGGCGTTCCGTTTCATGTCGCAGGCCAAGCACATCGGGAAGATCGTGCTCACCGTGCCGCCCGCCCTCGACCCGCAGGGCACGGTGCTGATCACCGGCGGCACCGGAACGCTCGGCTCGATCCTCGCCCGCCACCTGGTCACCGAGCGCGGCGTGCGGTCCCTCGTGCTCACCAGCCGCAGGGGTCTTGAGACGCCGGGCGCGGCCGAACTGGCCGCCGAGCTGGCCGAGTCGGGGGCCCGCGTGGAGATCGCCGCCTGCGACGCGGCCGACCGCGGCGAACTGGCCGCCGTCCTGTCCGCCATCCCGGCCGAACACCCGCTGACCGGCGTCGTCCACGCCGCGGGCGTGCTGGACGACGGCGTCCTCGCCTCGCTCACCGAGGAGCAGGTCCACCGCGTGTGGCGGCCCAAGGTCGACGCCGCGCTGAACCTGCACGAGCTGACGCGCGACGCCGACCTGTCCATGTTCGCTCTCTACTCCTCGGCCGCCGGTGTCTTCGGCGGCCCGGGGCAGGGCAACTACGCGGCGGCCAACGCCTTCCTCGACGCCCTGGCCCACCACCGGCGCGCCCGGGGGCTGCCCGCCACCTCGCTCGTGTGGGGGTTCTGGGCGGACGCGAGCGGCATGACCGGGCACCTCGGCGGACGCGACCGGGACCGGATCTCGGGCAACGGACTCGTGCCCCTGACCGCCCAGGAGGGCAACGCCCTGTTCGACGCGGCCGTCCGCACCGACGAGGCCCTGCTGGTCACCGCGCGCCTCGACCTCGCGGGCATCCGCGGCCTGGCCGCCGCGGCCGGCTCGGCGGCGAGCCTGCCCGCGATGATGCGGGCACTGATCCGCCCGCCCGCGCAGCGCCGTTCCGTGGAGCGCGCGACCGGCGGCGCCGCCGCGACCACCGACGCCGGGGCGCTGAACGCCCGGCTCGCCGGCCTGGACGAGGCCGCACGCGAGCAGGCGCTGCTCGCCCTGGTCCGCGACCACGTCGCGGTGGTGCTCGGCTTCGCCGACGCCGAAGGCATCGACACCGGGCGGGAGTTCCTGGCCCTCGGGTTCGACTCGCTCACCGCCGTGGAGCTGCGCAACCGCCTCAACGCCGCGACCGGCCTCGAACTGGCGCCCACGCTGATCTTCGAGCACCCGACGCCCCTCGCGCTGGCCCGGCACCTGACGGAAGAACTGCGCGACACCCTGGCCTCCGGCGCGGCACCCGTGGCGGCGGCTCCCGCCGCGCCCCCGGCGCCGGAGTCGATCAGCGCGATGTGGCAGACGCAGTTCGCCGCGGGACGCGGCCCCCAGCTGCACGAGGTCATGCTGCAACTGGCCGAGTTCCGCCCGAGGTTCACCTCGGCCGAGGACATCGCCGAGCTGCCGCGCCTGACCCCGCTGGCCCGCGGCCCGCGGCTGCCGCGGCTGGTGTGCGTGCCGACCTTCGCGTGGAAGCCGAGCCCCTACCAGTACTCGACGTTCGCGGCCGGCTTCACCGGGAACCGGTCCCTGTCCGTGCTCGCGCTGCCCGGTTTCAAGAGCGGCGAGCAACTGCCCAGCGGGCTCGACGCGCTCGTCGACGCCCAGGCCGAGGCGATCCGCCGGGAGATGGGCGACGATCCGTTCGTCGTGGTCGGCTACTCCATCGGCGGCTTCCTCGCCAACGCCATCACCCACCGGCTCGAACAGGCCGGTTCCGGCCCGGCCGCCCTGGTGATGATCGACACCCACTGGATGGACCTCTACGGCTACAACGAGGACGACCCGTGGGTGAAGAACATCGCCAGCGGCGTGCTCGACCGCGGCAGCCAGCAGGACCAGCTCGGCGAGGACTGGGGCGACGCGTGGGTGACCGCGCGGGCCCGGTACATGGGCATGCGGTTCGAGCCCCGGCAGGTGGCCGCGGAAACGCTGCTCCTGCGGGCGAGCGAACGCATCGACCCGGACGCGGAAGGAGAGGACTCGGTGGCCGACTGGAAGCACCCGCACACGTCGATCGCCGTGCCGGGCAACCACTTCTCCGTGATCGAGGGGCCGGGCGGCACGCACACCGCCGGAGTCCTGGACGAGTGGCTGCGCCAGCGGTTCGAGGCGTGAGCAGCCCGGTCCCGCGGCCCCGCCCGGGACCAACGGCGGCCGGCGCGGGCGAGAGCCCGCCGGCCGCGCACAGCAGCGAAGCAGAAGGGAGCACACCGTGCTCGAACTGGCCGGGCGGACCGCGTTCATCACCGGTGCCGCCCAGGGAATCGGCCTCGGCATCGCCCGCGCCTTCGCCCGGGAGGGCGTCGGACTCGCGATCACCGACATCGACCAGGAGGCACTGGACAAGGCGGAAGCCGAACTGTCCGCACTCACCACCGTGGCGGCCTTCCGCCTCGACGTGCGCGACCGCGCGGCGTTCGCGAGCGTCGCGGACGCGGCGGAGGCGCGCGTCGGCCCGGTGACGCTGCTGGTCAACAACGCCGGCATCGGCGGGCCGCTGTCGATCGCCGAGATGTCCTACGAGCTGTGGGACCTCTACGTGGGCATCAACATCGGCGGGGTGATCAACGGAATCCAGACGTTCCTGCCGCGCATCATCGCGCGCGGCGAGCCGGGGCACGTGGTGAACACCGCCTCCGCGGTCGGTCTCGCCCCCGCGGGCGGCTCGACCATCTACGAGACGTCGAAGACCGCGGTGGTCGGACTCTCCGAGTCCCTCGGCAAGCAACTCGCCCTGGAGGGCCACCCGGTCGGCGTCACGGTCCTGTGCCCCGGCGTGGTGGCGACGAACCTGGCCGCCACCTCGCGCACGGCCAGGGACGGCGCCGCCCCGCGCCCCGAGGCGTCCGCCGAGGAGCGGGAGCGCGACGAGCGGCGCGAGCGGGACGAGACCAGCTTCCTGCGCAACCTCGGCATGGACCCGGACGCGGCAGGCCCCATGGTGGTGGCCGCGGTGAAGGCCGGCGCGCCCTACGCCATCACCGACCGGAGCGCGGCCGGGCAGCTCACCCAGCGGGCGAAAGCGCTGTTCAGCGCGTTGCCGCCGGCCACGGAACTCGACCACAAACTGGACGTGTTCATGGCCGCGCAGCGGCGGCGGATGGCCCAGGGGCCGGCCGGCGAAGCCGGCCCCCCGCGCTGACCCGCGGCCCTCCCGCCCGCGGCGCCGTCCGCCCCGACCGGGGCGGACGGCGCCGCCGGTAGGGCGCTCCGCACGGCACAACCGCCCCACGAGTGCACTCGGGCCCCAGTGCCAGGACTTTGATTTCAGCGAAAATTAACCCCCTGCGGCGGGGTTATTCCCGGAGTTCTCCAGGGGATCATCTGGAATGGTGTCTCGTGGCGCAGCGGCCGGGCCTGCCGCGTCGCCGACGCCGAGCGACGTTTCCGTGGCGGCGCCCGAGCCTGCTGACGGCATGTGACCATCCGAGCGTGATCGAGCGAACATGCCGTCGGAAGGCCATGAAGGAGCCCTCAATGAGCCGCAATATCGTGCCGCCCCGTGCCGCCGTTCAGCCAGGAGACGACTTCGCATTCCTGCGCGCCAGGTGGGCGCGCGTGCTTTCGGCCATCGAAATGGTGCCCGTCGCCGCGCTCACCGCCGCCGATTCGCCGCGTTCCTCGGCCGAGGACCAGGTGCACGTGAAAGTACTCGCCGAATCGGAGGGGGAGTTACCGCCCATCATCGTCCACCGGCCCACCATGCGCGTGATTGACGGAAGGCACCGGCTGCGGGTGGCGGGCGATTCGGGCAGAACGTGGATAGCCGTCCGGTTCTTCGACGGATCGGAGAGCGAGGCGTTCGCCCTGTCCGTGGAGCGGAACACGCGCCACGGCCTTCCGCTGACCCTTTCCGAACGCACGGCGGCGGCGCGGCGCATCCTCGCCTCCCACCCGGAATGGTCGGACGGCGTGGTCGCCGCCATCGCGGCGCTCTCCACGAAGACGGTCCGCACGCTGCGGCGCGACACGGCCGCCGGCGTGCTCCCCGCCGCCGTCAGGGTGGGGAGGGACGGCAGGGCGCGCCCCGTCGACAGCACGGCCGGGCGGCTGCGGGCGGCCGAGGTGATCAGGGAGAATCCCGGGGCATCGCTCCGAGCGGTCGCCAGGGAGGCCGGCATATCGCCGTGGACGGTGCGGGACGTCAGGGAACGGCTGCGGCGGGGCGATGACCCGCTGCCCGCGGGCCGGTCCGGGCCCAGACCGGAAAGCCCCTCAAGACCGCTGCTGCGCGCCGTCCCCGACCCCCGGCCGGCCAGGGGCGCGCGGGAGGAGCCCCACCGGCTCGACGGGCTGCTCGGCGACCCGGCCCTGAAATACTCCGACCAGGGGCGCTTCCTGCTGCGCGTCCTGGCCGCCAACGCCCTGTCGGACGAGAAGCGCGACGCGCTCGTCCGCAGCGTCCCGCCGCACTGGCGCGGTGCCGTTCACCGGCTGGCCGTCGAATACGCCGACTTCTGGCGGGACTTCGCGCTGCGGGTGCGCCCGGGAGGCGAGCCGGGCGCCCGGTGACCGGGCTGCTGGGCGTCGCGCGCCACCGCGGGGCCTCGGCCCCGCGGTGGCGCGGAAGGCCGCGGCCTCACGGCTGGAGGCGGGTGACGCGCCAGCCTTCCGCCTCGCCCGCGTCCCTGTCGTACCGCAGCCGGCGGTGCAGGCGGTCGGGGGCGGCCGACCAGAACTCCACCGACTCGGGGCCGAGCAGGTAGCCGGCGAACCTCGCCGGGCGGGGCAGCGGCGCGCCCGCCGCCTCAAGGCGGCGGGCCCGGCCGCGCAGCGCCTCGGCGTCCCCCAGCGGCTCGCTCTGGTGGGACAGGTGCGACATGGGGTGCAGCGGGACGGGGCGCGCCGCCCACAGTGCGTCGGACTCCTCGTCGCCGAGCCGGGCGACCGGCCCCGACAGCACGACCTGCTGGCTGGTCTCCCGCCAGTACAGCAGGCCCGACGCCCAGCCCGTCGCCTCCATCTCGCGCCCCTTGCGGCTGGTGGCGTGCGTGCTGAAGACGAGGCCGGCGTCGTCGAGCCGGGTCACGGTCACCATGCGGTTGGAGGCCCGGCCGTCCCGGTCCGAGGTGGCGAGCGCCATGGAGCGGGGCTCGCGGACGCCGCGCTCGGTGGCCTCGGCCAGCCAGCGCCGGACGAGCCCCAGGGGGCGGTCGGGCGGCGCGTCGTACTCGGGGAAGTCGAGGCCGACCGTGCCGGTGAGGGATTCGAACCTGCTTGAGTCCACGGGGCCGCTCCGCTCAGGTGGGGATTCCTTCCCTGCGGATCTCGGGCACGGCGATCCCCAGGGCGCGGAACTGCTGGCACGGGTTCATGAACTCCCGCTGCTGCTTGATCTTTCCCCCTTCGAACAGGAACGAATGGAGGAAGTGGTTGCGGTAGTGTCCCTCGGGGTAGCCGGGGAACAGGATTTTCCCCTCGCCGTCGCATTCGACCCAGAACCGGTTGGGGTCCTGGGTGTCGAAAATCTCGATGTTGATCCACGCCCAGTCCGGGAAGCACCTGAGCGACCAAACGGCGTGATCGCCGAGCCGGTCGCGCCCGCGAATGACGATCGGCTCACCGCTCTCCGTCGTCCACAGCCCGCCCGTCCCGTCCTCGGTGAACAGCAAGTGGCGGCGCAGGCGGTCCTGGCCCCGCGTGTTCATGTACTGCTCGACAATGGCGCGATTGTGGTCGCGCAGTTCCTTTTCGTCGACCGGGGGATGGGCGGGCGCGATGTCGTTGGTCATGGCTTTCCCGTCTTCCTTCCACGTCACGTCACCTGCCGAGGAGCCGGCAGACCGGGTCATGATTCCCCCACGTGCCCTGTGCGGGCGAACCGCCGGCTGGACACCCCGCGCGCCGGGACGCGGCGCCCCGATGTCCAACCAGGTCAACGTCCCGCGTTGGACTCGCGGTCCTGTGGTTGGACGGCACCACCGCTCCTAGCATGAGCCGACGTCATATGACCCTGCCCGGGGAGAAACACGTGACCACCGATTTCAAAGCCGTTCAGGCGGCTGTCGAACTGATATCCGGCGGCTGGCGCGCGCAGGCCGTTCACACCGCCGCGAAACTCCGGTTACCCGACCACATAGCGGCGGGCGTGACCACGGACGCCGGACTCGCGGCGGCGACCGGCGCGCGGGAGGACGGCATCCGCCGCCTCATGCGGCTCCTCGTCGCGGTGGGCCTGTTCGAGGGCGGCCCCAGCGCCGGCTACCGCAACACCCCGGTGAGCGCGACGCTGCTCGACGCCCCCGGCAGCCTGCGCGACATGTGCCTGCTGTACGGCGAGGAGTTCTACACGGCCTGGGGCCACGCGGCCGAGAGCATCAGCACCGTGACGTCCGGCTTCGAACTCGCCTACGGCCGCCCCCTCTACGCGCACCTCGACGAGCACCCCGGCCTCGCGGACCGCTTCCAGCGCGCGATGGTGGCAGGCAACCTCTTCTTCGACAGTGTCCCCGAGGTCTTCGACTTCACCGGAGGCAAGACGATCGTCGACTGCGGCGGGGGCAACGGCCACCTGCTCTCGGTGATCCTCGACGCCGTGCCCGACGCCCGCGGCACCCTCCTCGACCGGGAGCACGTCATCCCCCTCGCCCGCGCGAACCTCTCCCGCACCATCGGGCTCGACCGCGTGGAACTCGTCGGCGGCGACATGTTCGAAGCGGTTCCCGAGGGCGGTGACGTCTACGTCTTCTGCCGGGTGCTGGCCGGCTGGCACGACGACGACGCGGTCGCGGCGTTCGCCCACTGCCGGCGGGCGATCACCGACCCCTCCGCCCGGCTGCTGGTCCTCGACCGGATGGTGGTGGACGAGGAGTCGAGCGTGCTGCCCGCCCTGTGGGACCTCCACCTGCTGATGACGACCGGCGGACGGCACCGCGGCGTCGAGGAGTTCACCTCGCTGCTCGACCGCGCCGGCTGGCAGGTCGAGCGCGCCGCCGCGCTGCCCATGGAGACCACAGCCCTGGTCGCCGCGCCGCGCTCCGGCCGGGTCGCGGCCCGATGACCGGCATCCCCGCCATCGCCCCCTACCCGCTGCCCACCGAGCCGGGCCCGCCCGGCAACCGCGCGCACTGGCGCGTGCGGCCGGAACGCGCGGTGCTGCTCGTGCACGACATGCAGCGCTACTTCCTGCGGCCCTTCCCTGAACCGCTGCGGTCCGAGCTGGTGCGCAACGCCGGCACGCTCCGCGCGCGCTGCGCCGCCCTGGGCGTGCCCGTGGCCTACACGGCCCAGCCCGGCCGGATGACCGACGAGGAACGCGGCCTGCTCAAAGACTTCTGGGGCCCGGGCATGCGCACCGAGCCCGCCGACCGCGACGTGGTCGCGGAACTCGCCCCCGCGCCGGGCGACTGGACGTTCACCAAGTGGCGCTACAGCGCCTTCCACCGCACCGACCTGCTCGCGCGCCTGCGCGCCGCGGGCCGCGACCAGCTCGTGCTGTGCGGGGTCTACGCCCACGTCGGGGTGCTGGCGACCGCGCTCGACGCCTACGCGCACGACATCGAGCCGTTCCTCGTCGCCGACGCGCTCGGCGACTTCTCCGAGGCCCACCACCGGATGGCCCTCGACTACGCGGCCCAGCGCTGCGGCATGGTCCTCGCGACCGGGGCGGTGCTGCCATGACCGCCCACACCCCCGCTCCGCGCCCGGAGGCGCCGCGGGCCGCCGGCACCCCCGACCTGCTCGACCGCCTCCTGACCGCCGCGGCGCCCCACGCGCCGTTCGCGCTGCTGCACCGCCCGGAGAGCGGCACCGCCGGCGTCGTCGACGTGCTGACCGGCGACATCACCCACCCGCGGACGCTGGCGGACCTCCCCCTCGACGACGACCGCGCGGAGGGGCACGGAACGCTGCTCCTTGTGCCCTACCGGCAGCTCGCCGAACGCGGATACCCCGCACCCGACGACGGCGCCCCGCTGGTCGCGATGGCCATCACGGACCGGGAGGAGGTGCCGCTGCCCGACGTGCTCGCCCGCGTCCCCCACGTGCCGGCCGAGGTGGCGTCGCACGGCTTCGACGAGGACGACGACGCCTACGCGGACACCGTCCGCCGCGTCGTCACGGACGAGATCGGCACCGGCGAGGGCGCCAACTTCGTCATCAAACGCTCCTTCCGCGCCGACATCCGGGCCTTCTCGCCGCGGCACGCGCTCTCCTTCTTCCGCAGCCTGCTCCGCCGCGAACAGGGCGCCTACTGGACGTTCGTCATCCACACCGGGCAGCGGACGCTCGTCGGCGCCACCCCCGAGCGCCACGTCTCCCTGCGCGGCGGCACCGCCACGATGAACCCCGTCAGCGGCACCTACCGCTACCCCGCCACCGGGCCCACGCTCCCCGGGCTCACCGCGTTCCTCGCGGACGAGAAGGAGACCGACGAGCTGTACATGGTCGTCGACGAGGAACTCAAGATGATGGCGCGCCTGTGCGACGGCGGGGCCCGCATCAAGGGCCCCTACCTGAAGGAGATGGCACGGCTGGCCCACACCGAATACCTCATCGAGGGCCGCACCCGGCGCGACGTGCGCGAGATCCTGCGCGAGACGATGTTCGCGCCCACCGTCACCGGAAGCCCGCTGGAGAGCGCGGCCCGCGTCATCAGCCGCCACGAGCCGGAGGGGCGCGGGTACTACAGCGGCGTGGCCGCGCTCATCGGCCGCGACCGCGCGGGGGACCGCACCCTCGACTCCGCGATCCTCATCCGCACCGCCGACATCGATCCGCGCGGGCACACGCGCATCGACGTCGGCGCCACCCTGGTGCGCCACTCGGTACCCGCGGCCGAGGCCGCCGAGACCCGCGCCAAATCGGCGGCCCTGCTCGACGCGCTGAAGTCGGGGGACAGCGGCCGGCTGGGCAGGCACCCCGACGTCCGCGCGGCCCTGCGGCGGCGCAACGACGGCATCGCGGACTTCTGGCTGAGCGGCGGCGGCGCACGAGGCGTCGCGGCGCCGCGCCTGGCCGGCGTGAGCGCGCTGGTCGTCGACGCCGAGGACACCTTCACCGCGATGATCCGGCACCAGCTGTCCGCCATCGGCCTCGACGTGACCGTCCGCCGCTTCGACGAGCCCTACACGTTCGACGGACACGACCTCGTGGTGATGGGACCGGGACCCGGCGACCCGCGCCGGGACGCCGACCCCAAGATCCGCCACCTGGCCGCCGCGATCGACGCCCTCCTCGCCGAACGCCGCGCCTTCCTCGCGGTGTGCCTGAGCCACCAGGTCCTCAGCAGGCGCCTCGGCCTCCACCTCACGCGCCTGGCCGCTCCCCACCAGGGCACGCGCCGCAGGATCGACCTCTTCGGCTCCGCCGAGCGCGTCGGCTACTACAACACGTTCGCCGCGCGCAGCGCCGAGGACAAGTGGGAGGTGGCGGGCACCGGTGTCGTGGACGTCAGCAGGGACGCGCGGACCGGCGAGGTGCACGCCCTGCGCGGACCGCACTTCGCGTCCGTCCAGTTCCACGCCGAATCCGTGCTGACCGTCGACGGCCCCCGCATCCTGGCCCGGCTCATCCAGGGGGTGCTCGACCGATGAGGGCGGAGCTCGTCTGGTGGGAGCTGGACGGCACCGGCCGGACCATCGACTCCCTGAACGAGCACCTGCGCACGGGCGCGGTCGAGCCCTGGGCGCAGGTGCCCGGCCTGCGCCTGAAGCTGTGGATCGCCGACCGCGCGGGCAACCGGTGGGGCGCGGTGATGATCTGGGAGAACGAGCGCCCCGCACACCTGCCACCCAACCTCGCGGCCGGACTGATCGGCCGCCCGCCGACCCACCGCCTCGCCTTCGACGTCGAAGCCGCGGTCGAGGGCCACTGGTCACCTGCCGGTCCCGGCGAGCCGGGCCCGGCCCCACCGAGGTAGGAGACCCCATGCACAGGTACACGGTGGTGGACGCCTTCAGCCGCCATCCGCTGGCGGGAAACCCCGTGGCCGTCTTCTTCGACGCGGACGACCTCACGCCCGAGGTGATGCAGCGCATCGCCCGGGAGACCAACCTCTCGGAGACCACCTTCGTCCTCCCGTCCCGGCGCGGCGACGCCCACATCCGCATCTTCACCCCCGTCAACGAACTGCCGTTCGCCGGCCACCCGATCCTCGGCACCGCGCTCGCCCTCGGCCGGCGGCTCAAGAAGGACAGCCTGCGGCTGGAGACCGCGCTCGGCGTCATCCCCATCGAACTGTTCGACGACGACGGCGCCGCGGCGGCGCGGATGCGGCAGCCCATCCCGACGTGGGAGCCCTACGAGCACGCGGCACAGCTGCTGGCGGCACTCGGCGTTCCCGCGTCGACGCTGCCGGTGGAGATCTACCGCAACGGCCCGCGCCACGTGTTCGTCGGCCTGCCGGACGTGGCCGCGCTCTCGGCGCTGCGCCCCGACCACCGGGCGCTCGGCGCGTTCCCCGACATGGCCGCCAACTGCTTCGCGGGGAGCGGCAGCCGCTGGCGCACCCGGATGTTCTCCCCGGCCTACGGCGTGGTCGAGGACGCGGCCACCGGCTCCGCGGCCGGGCCCCTCGCCGTGCACCTGGCCAGGCACGGCCTCGCCTCGTACGGCCAGGAGCTGGAGATCACGCAGGGCGTCGAGATGGGCCGCCCCTCCCTCATGCGGGTCGTCGCGCAGGGCCGGGGCGAGCACGTCCACCGGGTGACCGTCGGCGGGCACGGGACCATCGCCGCCGATGGCACCCTGTACGTCTGACCGCCGGGGCCGGGCCGCGCGGCCGGCCACGTCCGGCGCGTTCCCCGGATCAGGGCCGATCGGCCCTGGCCGTCGGGCCCTGCCCCGGGAAACCATGCTGCTCCGGGAAACCACGCCCCGGACCCAGCACACACCGCGAGGAGCGACCGATGGCGGACGAGCAGGCCGGCCCCGACACACCGACCAGGGTCTTCCTCCTCGACGACCACGAGGTGGTGCGGCGCGGGGTCCACGACCTGCTGAACGACGAGCCGGACATCGAGGTGGTCGGTGAGGCCGGCAGCGTCGCGCAGGCCCTGGCGCGCGTCCCGGCCCTGCGCCCCGACGTCGCGGTGCTCGACGTCCGCCTGCCGGACGGCGACGGCGTGACCGTGTGCCGCGAACTGCGCTCCCGCCTGCCGGAACTCGCCTGCCTCATGCTCACCTCGTTCGACGACGAGGAGGCGCTGCTCGACTCGATCATGGCGGGCGCGGCCGGCTACGTGCTGAAGCAGATCCAGGGCTCCGACCTCGTCTCGGCCGTGCGCACCGTGGCCCGCGGCCAGTCGCTCCTCGACCCGAGCGCCACCACCAAGCTGATGGCCAGGCTGCGCGGCGGCAGCCGCCAGGAGGAGGAACGGGACGCGCTGCCCGGGCTCACCGACCGGGAGCGCGAGATCCTGGTCCTCATCGGCGAGGGCCTGACCAACCGCCAGATCGGCCAGCGCCTCTACCTGGCCGAGAAGACGGTGAAGAACCACATCTCCCGCCTGCTCGCCAAGCTCGGCGTGGAACGGCGCATCCAGGCCGCCGTCATCGCCACCGAGGTCCGCGACCGGCTGCGCGGTGGCCACTGACGCCCCCGCGGGCGCGTGCTCAGCGCGCCGGGCCGCCGCGCCACGGCGGCGGCGTCGCCCTGCGGGCGCACGCGCACCGCGGCGGCTGCGCCGCGGGCGCCGGTGAACTCGACCGTCATGGGTTCCCTCCTCGGACCGATGAGCC
This sequence comes from Streptomyces marincola, assembly GCF_020410765.1. Taxonomy (NCBI): domain Bacteria; kingdom Bacillati; phylum Actinomycetota; class Actinomycetes; order Kitasatosporales; family Streptomycetaceae; genus Streptomyces; species Streptomyces marincola. Next base: position 6,472,807 of record NZ_CP084541.1, read on the forward strand.
GGACCTCCAGGCTCCCCCGGCCCGCGGCCCCGCCCCAGGGCCCTCCGGCCCCGGCCGCCGGGCCCCAGGGCCCCGGGGAGCCGCGCACCGGGCACGTGCCCAGGACGGCGGGAGGGACCGTTACCGTGGCGAAGCGGCGGGGCACGCCCCGCCGCCGGTGAGCCGGATCACGTGAGAGGAGCAGCCGTGGGACATCCCGTGGAGCCGGGGGAGGCCCGGGTGCGGCTGCCGCAGTTGCGCCTGGACGAACTGCTTGAGGAGTTGCAGGCCCGCGTCGACGCGGCCCGCGGCACCAGGGACCGGGTGCACAGCCTGCTGGAGGCGGTGCTCAGCGTCGGCAGGGAACTCGATCTCGAACAGGCGCTGCGCCGGATCGTCGAATCCGCCGCCGCGCTGGTCGACGCCGAGTACGCGGCGCTCGGCGTGATAGGCCCCGACGGCAGGCTGCTGACCGACTTCTTCACGGTCGGCATGAGCGACGAGCAGATCGCCCGCATCGGCCCTTTCCCCGAGGGCCACGGCATTCTCGGGGAGCTGATCCGGCACCCCGAGCCGCTGCGCCTCGCCAGGCTGTCGGAACACCCTTCCTCCTACGGCGTCCCCGCCCACCACCCCCCGATGCACACCTTCCTCGGGGTGCCGATCCGGGTGCGCGACCAGGTGTTCGGCAACCTGTACATGACCGAGAAGCGCGGCGGCGCCGAGTTCGACGAGGAGGACGAGTCCATCCTGTCCACGCTCGCGGTGGCGGCGGGGGTGGCGATCGACAACGCCCGGCTGTACGAGGAGTCCCGGCTGCGCGAGCGCTGGCTGCGGTCCAGCGCGGAGATCACGCACGCCCTGATGTCCGGCAGCGAGGGCGGCGAGGTGCTCGCGATGATCGCCGAGCGGGCGCTGGAGACCACGGGCGCCGCGCTCGCCGTGGTCGCGGTCCCGGTGGCGGGCACCGACGCGCTCACCGTCGAACTGGCCATCGGGCAGGAGGCGGAGAAGCACCGCGGCCTCGTGCTGCCGCTCGACGCCAGCCTGACCGGCCGCGCCTTCTCCACTGCCGTGCCCGTCACCAGCCCGGACATCGCGAGCGACCCGCGGGTCTCGGCCGGCTCCCCGCGGTTCACCGGGCTCGGCCCCGCCGTGGCCGTGCCCATCGGCACCGGCACGGGCGTACGCGGTGTGGTCCTGCTGGTCAGGACGGCGGGCCGGAGCCCGTTCAGCGACGAGGAGACCGGCCCGCTGCGGGGGTTCGCCGCGCAGGCGGCCGTCGCCATGGAGCTGGCGGAACGGCGCCGTGACGCCCAGCAGATCGCCCTGTTCGAGGACCGCGACCGCATCGCCCGCGACCTGCACGACCTCGCGATCCAGCGGCTGTTCGCGACCGGCATGACGTTGCAGAGCGCGGGCCGGTTCATCGACCACACCGAGGCCAAGGAACGGGTGTTGCGGGCCGTGGACGACCTCGACGAGACCATCAGGATCATCAGGTCGACCATTTTCGGCCTGCGGCTGCACGACGACGACCGGTCCACGGGCCCGCGCGCGCGGATCGTCCACGTCGTCGGCGAGGCGGCGCCGGTCCTCGGCTTCGCGCCCGGCCTGCGCATGGAGGGGCTGCTCGACACCCACGTGCCCAGGGAGACGGCCGACCACATCGTGGCCGTCCTGTCCGAGTCCCTGGCCAACGTCGCCAGGCACGCCCGCGCCGACCGCGTCGATGTCACGCTGGAGACGGACGGCAGCACGGTGCGCCTCACCGTGGCCGACAACGGCGTGGGCATCCCGCCCGGGGGCCGGCGCAGCGGCCTCGCGAACATGGCCGAGCGCGCCACGCGGCTCGGCGGCGACCTGAGCTGGACGACCCCGGAGGACGGCGGCACCCGGCTCGTGTGGCGGGTCCCGGTCGGCACCCCCTAGCCGGGCCGGGGGGCCGGGCGGGCAGGCCGGTTGGGCCGGGCGGCCCCGCCCGCGGCGGCGCCGCCGGGACCGGTCGGCCCGACTCGGCCGGCCGTTGGGCCCCGATGCGGCCCGAGCGCCCCCCGCGGGGCCCGGTGGCTGTTAGACACGAAATGTCCACCGCGCCGCGTGAGCGGCGGGCCACCGTCCTTGCCCCCGAGGAGACCCATGCTCTCGCCCGAGTCCGCCACCGTCGTCCGTGCCACCCTGCCCGTCGTCGGCGGGGCACTCGACGACATCACCGAACGCTTCTACAGCACGATGTTCGCCGAACAGCCCGCCCTGCTCGACGGCTTGTTCAACCGGACCAACCAGGCGAACGGCGAACAGCGCAAGGCCCTGGCCGGCTCCGTCGCCGCCTTCGCCCGCGCGCTCCTGGCCGACCCCGACGCCCGCCCGGACGCGTTGCTCGCCAGGATCGCGCACAAGCACGCGGCCCTCGGCGTCACGGAGGACCAGTACACGATCGTGCACAAGTACCTGTTCGGCGCGATCGTGGACGTCCTCGGGAACGCCGTCACCCCCGAGGTCGTCGGCGCCTGGGACGAGGTGTACTGGCTCATGGCCGGCGCGCTCATCGCCCGCGAGGCCCGCCTCTACCAGGAGGCCGGCGTCGACCCGCGCCGCCCCTGGCGGCGATGGACCGTCGTCGGGCGCCGCGAGGAGACCGCGGACGCGGCCTCCTTCCTGCTCCGCCCCGCGGACGGCGGGCCCCCGCCGCCCGCGCGGGCCGGCCAGTACGTCGGCGTCCGCGTGCGACTGGCCGACGGCGTGCGCCAGGTGCGGCAGTACAGCCTCTCCGGGGGCATCGGCGGCACGCTGCGGCGCATCACCGTCAAGCGCGTGGCCGGCGCGGCGGGGACCCCCGAGGGCGAGGTCTCCAACGCACTGCACCGCACCGCCCGGGAGGGGGACGAGCTGACGCTGTCCGCGCCGTTCGGCGACGTGGTCCTCGACGACTCCGCGGCGCCCCTGGTGCTGGCGTCCGCCGGCATCGGCTGCACCCCGATGGTCGGCATGCTGGAGCACCTGGCCGCCGCGGGCTCCGGCCGGCGGATCCGGGTCCTGCACGCCGACCGGTCCCCGGCCGACCACGCCCTGCGCGAGGACACCGGCCGCCTCGTCGGCACCCTGGCCGACGCCCGCGCGGACTTCTGGTACGGGCAGGGCGCCGGACCCGGCGCCCACGGGGGCCGGATGGACCTCGGCGGCCTGGGGCTGCCGGCCGACGCCGACGTGTACCTGTGCGGCCCGCTGCCCTTCATGCGCGATGTCCGCGCCCAGCTCCTCAGATCGGGCGTGCCCGCCCGCCGCATCCGCTACGAGGTCTTCGGCCCCGACCTGTGGCTGGCCCGCACGGAGAACTGACCACCCTCGGGAACGGCCGGCCGCCCGCCGGCCGGGCCCCGGCGGCCGGACCGCGCCGCCGGGGCCCTTCCGCGCGCCGGCGCGCGGACGACCGGCGCCCGCGCACAGCGCCCCGCTCACACGGCGCGCCCGGAGCGAGCGCCGCCGCGCGCCGCGGGACGCGCGGCGGTCGCCCGGCGCCGGTAGACCAGGTACGGGCGGACGAGGTAGCCGACCGGGGCGCTCCACACGTGCACGAGGCGGGTGAAGGGCCAGGCCGCGAAGAGCAGGCAGGCGCTGAGGGCGTGGGCCTGGAACAGCAGCGGCGCCCCGGTCATCGCCTCGGGCTGCGGCTGGAAGGTGAAGATCCCCCGGAACCACACCGACACGGTCTCGCGGTAGTCGTAGCCACCGCCGAACACGTTGTGCGTCGCGGTGGCCCCGATGCCGAGCAGCACCGTGGCCGACAGCAGCGGGAAGAGGACCTTGTCGCCGAGGTCGGTGCCCGGCCGCACCCGCGGGCTCAGCAGGCGGCGGGCGCACAGCATGCCGAGCCCGGCGACCATGGCCGCGCCCGCCAGCGACCCCGCCCACACGGCCATGGTGTGGTACGCGTGCTCGCCGATCCCCACCGCCTCGGTCCAGGAGGCGGGCACGGCCAGGCCCACGGCGTGGCCCGCGATCACCAGGAACGTCCCGAGGTGGAACAGCGGGCTGCCCCAGCGCAGCCACCGGTGTTCGAGCAGCTGGCTGGTGCGCGAGGTCCAGCCGAACTGGTCCCGCCGGTAGCGCCAGACGTGGCCGGCCGAGAACACGGCCAGGCAGGCGAAGGGGAAGGCGACCCACAGCAGCAGGCCGGTTGCCGAGACGTTCATCGATGACCTTCCGGGAACGACGGGAACGGCGGAAGCGGTGGCGGCACGACGGGCGCGTCGGCCCGCCCGGTCGGGCCCGCGGCGCCCGGCGGGGCGAACGCCCCGTCCCCGAACGGGGACAGGCCGACGTCCTCGGCCGGCGGCCCCTCGGCGGCCAGCGCGGCCACCGCCGCGCGGTCCGCCTCGGTGGCCCGCGGCAGCAGCGTCAGCAGCGCGGCCATCAGGTGCCGGTAGGGCGAGCGCGCGTCGGCCAGGGCCCGGTGGATCAGATCGAGGCCGCGCCGGTGCTGGCGCAGCGGCGCCTCGCCCGGGCCCGGGCCCGCCAGGGCGGCGAACTCCAGCACCACAGGCAGGTGGTCGGGCAGTTCGCCGCCGGCGATCTCCCAGCCCGCCGCGCGGTAGCGCCTGGCCAGGGTGAGCAGGGCCATGCCGCGGCGGCGGGTGTCGCCGTGCAGGTAGTAGGTGAGGTGCAGACTGCTCTTGCGGCGCAGGTCGAAGTGCTCGACGTAGTGCCGCTCCAGCGCCTGCGGGTCCCGGGCGGTGAACCAGTCGGTGAACGCGGCGAGTTCCGCGGCGGCAGGCGACCGCGGCAGTGCGCGGACGGCGGCGGCGACGACCGGGCGCCCCTCGGCCAGCTCCGCGTCCGGGTACTGGAGCAGCAGCGACAGCAGCCGCAGCAGCAGCGCCCGGTCCGCGGCCTGATCGGGCGTGAGCCGGGGCGGGCGGCGCACCGCGGCCCGCACCCGGGCGCGGACGATGGCGGAGAAACGCGCGGGCGCCGCGTTCACCGCCGGCCTCCCGCGCGGCTCCCCCCGGCGCGCCGGCGCACGCGGGGGAGGCCGAGCAGCACCTTCCCGCCGACCGGCTCGCCGGCGGGCGCCACCGGGCAGCGGTCCTCCACGGCGCCGAGCGCGGCGGCGTCCTCCTTGTGCGCGGCCGGCACGACATAGCGGTCCCGGTACCCGGCCACCGCGAGCAGCCGGTGCAGGTCCTCCGCGTCCCCCGCGGTCAGCCCGGCGGCCCGCAGCGCCGCCTCGTCACCGGCCGCGCCCACACCGCGGCCCCTCATGTACGAGCGCAGGGCGGTCAGCTTCATCAGCACGCCGCCGACCACGTCCGCGTCCCCCGCGGCGAACAGCTCCGCCAGGTACTCCAGCGGAATGCGGAGCCGGGTGACGGCGGCGAACACGTGGTCCGGGTCGTCCCTGTCGCCGCCCGCCGCGCCCACCGCGTCCAGGACGGGGGAGAGCGGCGGTATGTACCAGACCATGGGCAGCGTGCGGTACTCCGGGTGCAGCGGCAGCGCCACCCGGAACCTCGACACCAGCGCGTACACCGGGGAGCGGCGCGCCGCGTCCAGCCAGTCCTCCGGGATGCCCGCGGCCCTCGCCGCCGCGACCACCTCGGGGTCGGAGGGGTCGAGGAAGACGTCGCGCTGCGCGTCCAGCAGGTCCGCCTCGTCCGGGGTCGCGGCGGCCTCGCCCACCCGGTCGGCGTCGTACAGCAGCAGGCCCAGGTAGCGCAGCCGGCCGACGCACGTCTCCGCGCAGACCGTGGGCTGCCCCGCCTCCAGGCGCGGGAAGCAGAACGTGCATTTCTCGGCCTTGCCGGTGGCGTGGTTGACGTACACCTTCTTGTACGGGCACGCCGTGACGCACATCCGCCAGCCGCGGCAGCGGTCCTGGTCGACCAGGACGACGCCGTCCTCGACCCGCTTGTACAGCGCGCCGGACGGGCACGCCGACACGCAGGCCGGGTTGAGGCAGTGCTCGCACAGCCGGGGCAGGTGGAACAGGAAGGTCTGCTCGAACTCGAACCTGACCTTCTCGGCCCACTCGCCCCTCAGGTTCGGGTCGCCGCCCGCGTGCTCCGGCGCACCGCCGAGGCCGTCCTCCCAGTTCGCGCCCCAGGTGATGGCGGCCGGCCTGCCGGTGAGCACCGACCGGGGGCGGGCCACCGGCATGTCGGGACCCGCGGGCGCGCCGACCAGGTGGTCGTAGTCGTACGTGACGGGCTCGTAGTAGTCGTCGATGCCCGGCAGGCCGGGGTTGGCGAACAGCGAGAGCAGCCGCCTGACCCGGCCGCCCGAACGCAGCACCAGCCGGCCCCGGCCGTCCAGTGCCCAGCCGCCCCGCCAGCGCTCCTGGTCCTCGTACCGGCGCGGGTAGCCGACCCCTGGCTTGGTCTCCACGTTGTTGAACCAGGCGTACTCGACGCCGCTCCTGTTGGTCCAGGTCTGCTTGCAGGTGACCGAGCACGTGTGGCACCCGATGCACTTGTCCAGGTTCATCACCATGGCGATCTGCGCCATCACACGCATGTCAGTACTCCACTCGCTGGTCGCGGCGGCGGATGACGGTGACCTCGTCCCGCTGGTTGCCGGTCGGGCCGTAGTAGTTGAAGGCGTAGGTGAACTGGGCATGGCCGCCCGCGAGATGCGTGGGCTTGATCAGCAGCCTGGTCAGCGAGTTGTGGATACCGCCGCGCCTGCCGGTGAGTTCGGTCCTCGGCGTGTCCACCGTGCGGTCCTTGGCGTGGTACATGTACACGGTGCCCTCCGGCATCCGGTGGGTGACCACCGCCCGGGCGGCCACCACGCCGTTGCGGTTGTACGCCTCGATCCACTCGTTGTCCCTGACCCCGATCTTCTCGGCGTCCGCCGTGGACATCCAGATCACCGGGCCGCCCCGGGACAGCGCCAGCATGTGGGCGTTGTCCTGGTACGCGGAGTGGATGGACCACTTGGAGTGCGGCGTCAGGTAGCGCACGGTCACCTCGGCCCGGCCGGCCTCGTGCAGGTGCTCGTCGCCGTGGTGGCGACGCGCGTTCAACGGCGGCCGGTACACGGGCAGATGCTCGCCGAGTTCGGCGATCCAGTCGTGCTCGACGAAGAAGTGCTGGCGCCCGGTGAGGGTGTGCCAGGGCTTCTTGTGCTCGACGTTGATGACGAACGGCGAGTAGCGGCGCCCCCCGGTCTCCGACCCCGACCACTCGTACGACGTCATCACCGCGCGCGGCTGCGCGCGGGTGTCGGCGAACGTGATCCGCTCGGCCTCGCGTTCCGCCGCCAGCCCCACCAGGCCCTCGCTGCCGGTCTGCCGCTCCAGCTCCCTGAACCCCTCGGCGGCCAGGCGGCCGTTGGTGGTCCCGGACAGCGCGAGGATCGCCTCGCACATGTCGCTCGCGGTCGCCAGGGAAGGACGCCCGGCCCCGGCCCCCGCGCGCACGGTGCCGCAGCGGCGCCGCAGCTCCTCGATCTCCCGGTCCGGGTGGACGGTGACGCCCTTGGTCGTGGTGCCCAGGGTGTCGAGCAGCGGGCCGACGGCCCGCATCTTCTGCGCGACCGCCGCGTAGTCCCGCTCCACGACGACCAGCTTCGGCATGGTGCGCCCCGGCACCGGCGCGCACGCTCCGGTCCTCCAGTCCCGCACGGCCCCGCCCGGCTGGGCGAGTTCGTCCGGGGTGTCGTGCGTCAGCGGCACCGCGAGCACGTCGGTGCGCGTCCCCAGGTGACCGGCGGCCAGCTCGCTGAACCGGTCGGCGATCGCCAGGAACGTGTCGTAGTCCGTGCGCGCCTGCCAGGGCGGGGCGATGGCCGGGGTGAACGCGTGCACGAAGGGGTGCATGTCCGTGCTGGACAGATCGTCCTTCTCGTACCACGTCGCGGCCGGCAGGACGACATCGGACAGCAGGCCGGTCGACGTCATCCGGAAATCCATGGAGACCAGCAGATCGAGCTTGCCCTCCGGGGCCCGCTCGTGCCACACCACGTCGGCGGGCCGCTGCCCCTCCGGCGTCTCGGCGGAGCGGACGGCGGCGTCCGCGCCCAGCAGGTGGCGCAGGAAGTACTCGTTGCCCTTGCCCGACGAACCCAGCAGGTTCGCCCGCCACACCGTCAGCACCCGGGGGAAGTTGGCCGGGGCGTCCGGGTCCTCGGCGGCGAACCGCAGGCGACCCGAGGCCAGCTCCTCCACGACGTGCTCGGCGGCACCGCGCCCGCGCCGCGCCGCCTCGTCCGCCAGGTCGAGCGGATTGCGGTCGAACGCGGGGTGGCCCGGCGTCCACCCCAGGCGCACGGCCTGCGCGACGCAGTCCGCGAACGCCCTGCCCCTGAACCGGCCCTCGCCGAGCGGGGAGGCCAGCTCGTCGGGGCCGAACGACTCGTAGCGCCACTGGTCGGTGTTCAGGTACCAGTAGGACGTGCCCGCCATGTGCCGGGTCGGCCGCTGCCAGTCGAAGGCGAACGCCAGATGCTGGAAGCCGGTCAGCGGGCGCACCTTCTCCTGCCCCACGTAGTGGGCCCAGCCGCCGCCGTTCACCCCCTGGCAGCCGGTCATGGTCGTCAGCGCCAGGAACGCCCGGTAGGTCGTGTCCGAGTGGAACCAGTGGTTGGTGCCCGCGCCCATCGCGATCATCGAACGCCCCTCGGTGCGCTCGGCGTTGCGGGCGAACTCGCGCGCGATGCGGGCGGCCTGCCCGGCCGGCACCGACGTGATCGTCTCCTGCCAGGCGGGCGTGTACGGCTCGGCCGCGTCCTCGTACGAGGACGGCCAGCGGCCGGGCAGCCCGGGGCGGCGCACCCCGTACTGGGCGAGCATCAGGTCGAAGACGGTGGTCACCAGCCGGCCGCCGAGCCGCCGTACGGGCACGCCGCGCGACATCACCGAGCCGCCCTCGGTCACGCCCTCGTCGAACCGCGGCAGCGCCACCTCCACCGCGTCCTCCGCCGCCTCCAGCAGGCTCAACTCCGGTTCGACTCCGGCGAGATCGAGGTTCCACCGGCCCTGCCCCGCCGTCTCCCACCGGAAACCGAGCGAGCCGCCCGGCACCACCGCCTCGCCGGTGGCCCGGTCGAACAGCACCGTCTTGGCCGCCGCGTGCTCCTCCTCGCTGCCCAGGTCGGCGGCGGTCAGGAAGCCGCCGGGCACCAGCCCGTGCGGGCCCTCGCGCAGGGTCACAAGGAACGGCGCGTCCGTGTACGTCCGCAGGTACGCGCGGAAGTACGGCACGTCCCGGTCGACGAGGAACTCCCGCAGGATCACGTGCCCCATGGCCATCGCCAGCGCCCCGTCGGTGCCCGGGTGCGGGGCCAGCCACTCGTCGGCGAACTTCACGTTGTCCGCGTAGTCGGGACTGACCGCGACGACCTTCGTGCCGTTGTAGCGGGTCTCGGTCAGGAAGTGCGCGTCGGGCGTGCGGGTCACCGGGATGTTGGAGCCCCACATCACCAGGTACTCCGCGTTCCACCAGTCCGCCGCCTCGGGCACGTCCGTCTGGTCGCCGAAGACCTGCGGGGAGGCGACGGGCAGATCCGCGTACCAGTCGTAGAACGACAGCAGGGTGCCGCCGATCAGCGACATGAAGCGGGAACCGGCCGCGAAGGAGGCCATCGACATGGCCGGGATCGGTGAGAAGCCCGCCACGCGGTCGGGCCCCCACCGCTTGATGGTGTGCACGTGGGCGGCGGCCACCAGCTCGGTCACCTCGTCCCAGTCCGCGCGCACCAGGCCGCCCTTGCCGCGCGCCCGCTTGTACGCGCGGCTGCGCACCGGGTCATCCGTGATCTCGGCCCACGCCGCCACCGGGTCGCCGAGCCGGCGCCGCGCCTCGCGCCACATCGTCAGCAACTCGCCTCGCACGTACGGGTACCGCACGCGGCTGGGGGAGTAGGTGTACCAGGAGAACGAGGCCCCGCGCGGGCAGCCGCGCGGCTCGTACTCGGGGCAGTCCGCGCCGATCGAGGGATAGTCGGTCGCCTGGTGCTCCCAGGTGATGATGCCGTCCTTGACGTAGACAAGCCACGAGCAGGAACCGGTGCAGTTGACGCCGTGCGTGGAGCGCACCACCTTGTCGTGGGCCCAGCGGTCCCGGTAGAACCCCTCCCATCCGCCGTCGTCACGCCCGAACACGGCACGGCCGTCGGCGGACACCGTGCCCCGGGTCAGCAGGCGGCGGGCGGCGAGCGGCCAGTCGCGCCCGGTCCGCGGCTCGCGCCGCCGCGCGTTCTCGTCCTTCTCCATGCCGCGGAACCTACGCGGGCCCGCCGTGCGGCTCTTGGGCCGAACGCCCTCGCGACCGGCGCCGTGCGGCTCCCGCGAGGACCGCGGGAGGGGGCCCATCGGCCCACGGCGAGGGTCGGTCGGCGCGGTCCTGGGAGCGTCGCCGCGGTGCATGCTGAGGGGGATCGGACCGGGGGCGGCGCACGCCCGGCCGGACCGGGCGCCGACCCGGCCCGCTTCCCCGTCGCGGGTCAGGCCCGGCCGCGGGCGCGTCCCACGCCGCCCTTCCGGCCCGATCGCGTCCGCCGGCCCGGCGGCTGGGCCGGGCAGGCGGATGCCCGCGCCCGGCCGCGGCCCTGGCCGGGCGCGGGCACCGGCGGCACGCCGTCCGCGCCCCCGGCGGGCCGCCGCCCGGCGCGCCCGGCCCCCGGCCCCCGGCCCCCGGCCGGCGGCCCCCGGCCGGGCCGCGACGCCCGTGCACGCCACCGGTGCCGTGACGCCCCCGCGCACCGGTACGCGGGGGGCGCGGCGCCGGCCGGGCTCAGGAGGCCGCGAGTTCCCGCCCGGTGACCATCGCCGGCTCGATCCTGACGAACTGGACGGAGGAGTCCGGCTGGGACGGCATCCACGACCTGGGCCCGGTCCGCAGCAGGCGCTGGTGTTCGGCCGGGTCGGTCACCAGGGTCGCCGGGCCGGTGACGACCACGCTCCAGCCGGATCTGTTCGCGGCGTCGAACGCGTCCGCCTCGAACGCGACCACGACGCCGCCGACGGCGCGCGCGAGATCCGACCCGGTCGCGGTGCGCAGCAGGATCGACGTGTCGGTGTCCAGGGCGAAGTTCACCGGCAGTACCGCGGGCAGCGCCTGCCGCGTGTACACGATGCGACCGACCGGCACCCCGGCGAGAAGCCGCAGGCACTCCTGCCGGTCGATCGGGCGGAAGCCGTCGTTGTGCGCCATCCCCCCATGCTCCCCGCCCGCACCGCCGCGCCGTCAGGGCCGGTCGGCCCCATCTGCCGGCGGCCGGGCCGCAGGGACGGCCGGGGCCCCAGGCGCGGGACCCGCGGCCCGGCGCCACGGGCCCCTCGGGCCCTCTCCCCGGCGGCGGCGGGCGGCGGACAGTGGCAACCGGCCGCCCCGGTCGCCCCACGGAGGCGTGCGGTCCGGGCGCGGAGCCACCGCCGCAGCACTGCGCGAGAAGGGACGGGCGGCATGCTGGAGCCGTCGACACGGAAGAATGACCGGGAGCCGGGGGCGAGGGCCGAGCCGGTGGCCCGGCGGGCATGGCTGACGCTGGCGTTGGCCACGGCCGGGTTCACCGTCAACTTCTGGGCCTGGGCACTGCTCAGCCCCCTGGGCCCGCGGTTCGAGGACAGCCTCGCGCTCTCCTCGTTCCAGCAGTCGCTGCTCGTGGCGGTGCCCGTCGTGGTCGGCTCGCTGGGCCGCGTACCGGTCGGGGCGCTCACCGACCGGTACGGCGCGCGCGTGATGTTTCCGCTGGTCTCGGCGTCCACCATCGTGCCGGTGCTCTTCATCGGCCTGGGCGGGCACTCCTCGCTGGCCGCGCTGCTCGCGGGCGGGTTCTTCCTCGGCATCGGAGGCACGGTGTTCGCCGTCGGAGTGCCCCTGGTCACCGCCTGGTTCCCGCCGCGCAGGCGGGGTCTTGCCATCGGCGTCTTCGGCATGGGCATGGGCGGTACGGCCATCAGCGCGCTGACCACCGTGCGGCTGGTGGACGCGGGCGGCACGGCGACCCCGTTCCTGATCACCGCCGCCGCCCTGGCCGGGTACGCGGTCGTGTCGGCCCTCCTGATCCGGGACGCCCCGGGGCGTGCGGTGCCGGCGCAGCCGCCGGCCCGCCGCCTGGCGAGGACCTGCCGGCTGCGCGTCACCTGGCAGGCGTCGGCGCTGTACGCGGTGACCTTCGGCGGCTACGTGGCCTTCTCCGTCTACCTGCCCACCTACCTGAAGACCGGCTACGGCCTCGACCAGGCGGACGCGGCGAACCGGATGGCCGGGTTCGTGGTCCTCGCGGTGGCGATGCGCCCCGTCGGCGGCTGGCTCTCGGACCGGATCGGTCCGGTGCGTGTGCTCAGGGCCTCGCTCGGCGCGGTGCTCGTCGCCGCCCTCGCGCAGGCCACGACCCCGTCGCTGACCCCGACCGGCACGATCGCGTTCCTCGCCATGGCCGCCGCGCTCGGGGCGGGCAGCGGGGCGGTCTTCGCCCTGCTGGCCCTGACCGCCCCGGCGGACCAGGTCGGCTCCGTCACCGGCGTCGTCGGCGCCGCCGGCGGTCTCGGCGGCTTCGTGCCGCCGCTGGTGATGGGCGCGCTGTACGGCGCCCACGGCTCGTACGCGATCGGCCTCGTCCTGCTCGGCCTCGTCGCCCTGCTGGCCCTGGCCCTCACCGGGGCCGGCGAGCGCTCGCCGGGCCGCCGGGGCGTCGCGCCGCTCCCGCGCTGACGGCGGTCACCGGGCGGGGCAGCGCGGAGAGGGAGCCGGGGCCCGAGGAACCCGCGGTGCGCGAGGGGTGTTCCGGCGGTGTGCCACCGGGTACGGTGGCACCAGCTATTGGGAGCGCTCCCATGCCGGAATCCCCACCCCACTTCCGGAAGACGGAGACCGCACAATGTACGCAGAAACCCCCACACGCCGCTGGACGCTGCGGGTGATCGCGCCGGTGCTGGCCGGTGTGGTCGGCCTGCTCGCCCTGTTCCTGAGCCCCTGGAGCGACTCGGCCCGCGCGCACGGATCGATCGTGGATCCCGCCTCGCGCAACTACGGCTGCTGGGAACGCTGGGGCCACGACCACCTGAACCCGGCCATGCAGCAGCAGGACCCCATGTGCTGGCAGGCGTTCCAGGCCAACCCGAACACCATGTGGAACTGGATGAGCCTGTTCAGGGAGAACCTGGCCGGCGACTTGCGGGGCGCCATCCCGGACGGGAAGCTGTGCAGCGCCGGTGACGCCCAGGGCGGCCTGGCGAGTTCGCTGGACAGGCCGGGCCGGTGGACCACCACGGACGTCGGCAGCAACTTCAGCGTCCACCTGTACGACACGGCGAGCCACGGCGCGGACTACTTCCAGGTCTACGTCACCAAGCAGGGCTTCGACCCCACCACCGACGCGCTGGGCTGGGACGACCTCGAACTCGTGGAGCAGACCGGCAGCTACCCGCCGGCCTCCGACATCACGTTCGACGTCCAGGCTCCCGGTCGCAGCGGGCACCACATCGTCTACACCATCTGGCAGGCGTCGCACCTGGACCAGACGTACTTCATCTGCAGCGACGTCAACTTCACCTGAGCCGGTCCGCCAGGCCGCCGCTCTTCCCGCCCACCGGGCCCCGACGGGCCCGGTGGGCCTCTCGCGCGCCGCCCGCCGCCCGGCCGACCAGCGGCGATCCCTCCGTTCCCTGGCCAGGACCCCGTTTCCTGACGGCGTTCCGCTGCCTGTACCGTTCGCCCGGAACGAGCCCGGAGCGGCTCTCCGAGGGAGGCGGGCATGGTGGCGGACAGCGGAACGGTGAGTGCGCCGGGGATCGGTCCCCGGGCCGGGGCCGTCCTGGTCTTCGGGTCCTCGGCGGCGGTGCTGGTCGTCGAGTTGGTGGCGCTGCGCCTGCTGGCGCCGTACGTCGGGCTCACCATGGAGATGAACACCATGGTGATCGGCATCGCCCTGTCCGCGATCGCCTTCGGTTCGTGGGCCGGCGGACGGGCCGCCGACGTCGTGGCGCCCCGCCGGGCGCTCGGACCGCTGCTGCTGCTTTCGGGGCTGGCCGTGGCGGTGACGCCGGCCCTGGTGCGGCTGGTGGGCGAGTCGGGGGGCGGCCCCGCGCTGCTCGTCGGCGGTGCCTGCCTGTTCGTCCCGGCCGCGCTGCTCACGGCGGTGACGCCCATGGTCACCAAGCTCCTGCTGGTCGACCTGGCGGTGACGGGAACGGTCGTGGGGCGGCTGTCGGGCATCGGCACGGCGGGCGGGATCGCCGGCACCGTGCTGACCGGCTTCGTGCTGATCTCCATCGTCCCGGTCAGCGCCATCCTGATCGCCCTGGGCCTGCTCCTGCTGGTCACGGGCGTGCTGGTCGACGCCTCCCTGCGGGACTGGCGCCGCGGCCGGCAGGCACTCGTGGCGAGTGTGGTCGTGGGCGGCAGCGTGACGGCGAGCGCCGTCGTGCCGAGCGGCTGCGACGCGGAGACGCGCTACCACTGCGCGAGCGTGGTGGAGGACCCCGAACGGGACAGCGGCCGGACCCTGGTCCTCGACGGGCTGCGTCACTCGTACGTGGACCTCGACGACCCCGAGTACCTGGACTTCGCCTACGTGCGGGCCATCGCCTCCCTGATCGACACCGCCTATCCGGAGGGCGAGGCGCTGAACGCCTACCACCTGGGCGCCGGCGGGCTCTCGATCCCGCACTACCTGGAGGCGGTGCGACCCGGCTCCACCAGCGTGGTCTCCGAGATCGACCCCGGCGTGGTCGAGGCCGACCGGCGGTGGCTGGGCGCGGAGACGGACGAGGACCTCAGGGTGAGGGTGGAGGACGGCAGGATCGGACTGCGGAGGATCGCCACGGACTCGCGGGACCTGGTCGTCGGCGACGCGTTCGGGGGCATCAGCGTCCCCTGGCACCTCACGACCCGGGAGGCGCTCGCCGACATCGACCGTGTGCTGCGCCCCGAGGGCGCCTACGTCGTCAACATGATCGACCACGGCGAGCGCGCGTTCGTCAGGGCGGGAGTCGCCACGCTGCTTGCGGAGTTCGACCACGTCGCGGTGGCGGCGGAGCGCGGCGCGTTCGACGAGACCGGCGGCGGCAACTTCGTGGCCTCGGCCTCGGACCGCGCGTTCGACGCGGCGGCGTGGGCGGAGCGCTACGCCGAACGCGGCGGGCGCGGCGACTGGGAGGTCATCGAGGGCGCCGAACTCGCGGAGTGGGTCGGTGACGCGCAGGTGCTGACGGACGACTTCGCGCCCGTCGACCAGCTGCTCACGCCCTACCCGCGGCCCTGAGCGGGCGGCCACCGGGCCGCGCGGGGACCGACGGCGGCCCGGTGACCCGCGTCATGACGGTGTGACGAGGCGCGCCTCGTAGGCGAAGATCGCGGCCTGTGTGCGGTCGCGCAGGCCCAGCTTCACCAGCACCCTGCTGACGTGCGTCTTGACGGTGGACTCGGCGACCAGCAGCCGGTCGGCGATCTCGGCGTTCGACAGGCCGTGCGCGATGAGCGCCAGCACCTCCGTCTCGCGCTCGGTGAGTTCGCCCACCCGCACTCCCGCGGGCGGGGCCGGCGGCCCGCCGCGCCGGGCGAACTCCACGATCAGCCGCTTGGTCACGGTCGGCGCCAGGAGCGCCTCGCCCGCCGCGACCACCCGTACCCCGTCGGCGAGCTGGCGGGCCGAGGCGTCCTTCAGCAGGAAGCCGGACGCCCCGGCGCGCAGTGCCTGGTACACGTACTCGTCCAGGTCGAAGGTCGTCAGCACGAGCACCCGCGGCGCGTGGTCGGCGGAGACGATCCGGCGGGTCGCCTCGATGCCGTTCAGCTCCGGCATCCGGATGTCCATGAGCACGACGTCCGGGCGCAGCGCGGCGCTGCGCTCGATCGCCTGGCGGCCGTCCACCGCCTCGCCCGCCACCTCGATGCCGGGCTGGGCGTTCAGCAGCACGGAGAAACCCTCGCGGACCATGGCCTGGTCGTCGACGATCAGCACCCGGATCGTCATGCGCCGGCCCTCGCGACGAGGGCGAGCGGGAGGAAGACGGAGACCTCGAAGCCGCCGTCCGCGGTGGGCTCCGCCGTCATCTCGCCGCCCAGCATCGCCACCCGCTCCCGCATGCCGGCGATGCCGTGCCCGGCGCCGGGCGATGGGGGCGCCGGCGCCTGCGGCGGGCCGTTGACGACGCGCAGGCCGAGGCCGCCGAGCACATGGGAGACGTCGACGCGGGCGGCGGCGCCGGGGGCGTGCCGCAGGGCGTTGCTCAATGCCTCCTGGACGATGCGGAACGCGGACAGCTCGACGCCCTGCGGGAGTTGCCGCTCGGTGCCGGTGACGGTCTTCTCCACGGGCAGGCCGGCCCCGCGCACGTTGTCCAGCAGGCGGTCGAGGTCGGCGAGCGTCGGCTGCGGCGCGTCGGGGGCCTCGTGGTCCTCGGCGCGGACCACCCCGAGGACCCGCCGCAGCTCGGCCAGCGCGGCCACCGCGTTCTCCCTGATCGTCGCGAATGCCTGTGTCAGCTCGGGCGGCGCGCTGTCCACCCGGTAGGGGGCCGCCTCAGCCTGGATCGCGACGACCGACATGTGGTGCGCCACCACGTCGTGCAACTCGCGGGTGATGGTGGTGCGTTCCTCCAGCCGCGTGCGGCGCGAACGCTCCTGCCGCGTGACGGCGACCTGCCGCACGACCTCGTGGCGCGATTCGAGCCAACCGCGCAGCAGCAGCGCGGTGAGCAGCGTCAGGAAGGAAACGGCGGCCATGGTCCACGTGTTGTCGTCCCGCCAGCCCCGCCAGGACACTCCGGGGAAGGCCGTGATCAGGGCGCTGACGAGGACGGTGAGCGCCCACATCCCGGCGACCGCGCGCGCCCTGGAGCGCACCGCCGCCAGGACCATCACCAGGGTGTGCGTCACCATCTGGCCGGGAAGCCAGGGCCAGTGGAACGACACGTCCTGGTAGGCGATCACCACGCACCCCGCGAGGGAGAGCCACCAGGCGCCGACGGGGTGGAGCAGCGCGGCGATCAGCGGAACTCCGAAGCACAGCACGCTCAGCCACGGTGTGTACCGGTCCCAGGAGTGGATCCGTTGGGCGGAGAGCAGCATCGCCACCACCGCGGTCAGCACGACGGCCGCGTGCGGCAGCCAGGGCGCCGCGGCGCGGGCACCTTCCGGCAGGCCGCGCAGGGGGCCGGCGACGGGCATGGGCGGAAGCGGCCGGAAGGGAATCGCGCCGGTGGGCAGTTTGCCGCGCAGGACGTGGATCTTCCTGCGGGCGGAGCGCAGTTCGCTTCTCAGCGTGTGGTGTTCGGCGGTCTGGGTCACGCCGACACGGTAGGCGGCGGCATGGGCCGCGGTCGTCCCCAACGCTGCCGATCCGCGGAGTCCCCCTTGAGTACCACGCCCCTCATCCGCCCCGCTGACCATGGTCGCCGCGGCCACCGGAGGCAGGCGTCACCGGCCCGGCGTCGCGAAGGCGTCGAGGCCGGTCAGCTCCGCGGACAGGGCCCACAGCCGGGCGGCCTGCTCCGGGTCGCGGGCGTGCGCGGCGACGCCGTCGGCCGGGGCGATGTCGCAGTCCTGGCAGTAGACCCCGCCGTGCCCGGCGAGCCGCGGGGACGTGGCCGCCCACACCTGGGTCGCGGCCCCCTGCTCCGGCGTCTTGAACGTCGGGTCGATCCCGTTGCCCTCCTCGTCGATCCACCCGGCTTCCACCATCTCGGCCCGCGGCAGGTGCCGCTGGAGCGGCGTGAGGATGGGGCCCGGGTTGAGCGAGAACGCCCGCACGCCGTGCGCCTGTCCCAGCGCGTCGAGGTGCAGCGCGAACAGCGCGTTCGCCGTCTTCGCCTGCCCGTAGGCCAGCCACTTGTCGTAGCCGCGCGTGAACTGCGGGTCGTCCCAGCGGATTCCGGAGCGCCGGTGCGCGCCGGAGGACACGGCGACGACCCGGGCGCCGGCGCGCGCGAGCGCGGGCCAGAGCAGGTTGGTCAGCGCGTGGTGGCCGAGGTGGTTGACCGCGAACTGCGCCTCCCAGCCGGGGCCGACCCGCGTCTCGGGGCAGGCCATGACGCCCGCGTTGTTGATGAGGAGGTCCACGGCGCGGCCCGAGTCGAGAACGCCGCGCGCGAACGCGTGGACGTCCGCCAGGTCCGCCAGGTCGAGCCGCGCCACCTCGGCGCCTTCGATGCCGGCGAGCGCGTCCCGCGCGGTGTCGGGACGCCGGGCCGGAACGATCACCCGGGCTCCGGCCCGCGCCAGGGAGCGGGCCGTTTCCAGGCCGAGGCCGGAGTAGCCGCCGGTCACGATGGCGAGCTTGCCCGACAGGTCGATGCCGTCGAGGACGTCGTCCGCCGTGCTGCGCTCGCCGAAGCCGGAGTCGATGGGGCGCTGGGGGGTGCTCGTGTTCGTCATGCGGCGACGCTACGGGCTGGAGAGCACTCGAAGTCAACCGCCGCGTGCCGACGAGCGCGGCCCGGCGGCCGAGATCACCGCGCGTCGGTGGTGCGAAGGGTGAGGATGCGTACGGCCCGGTCGCCGGTGTGGGCCTCGCGGCCGTGCCAGCAGCGGTAGTTGTCCAGCAGGAGGATCTCGCCCTCGGCGAGGGTGAAGCGCGGCAGGCCGTCCTCCAGGGCGCGCACGGTCTTCCCGAAGCGGTCGAGCATGGCGCGGACATGCGCGGTGGCGGGGTCGCGGTGCAGCGGGACGGCGCCTTCCGCTCGCCGCACGATGCGCCGGCCGGTGCGGGTGTACTCCACGTGCCTGGCGACGCGGGGCGTCGCGGGCAGGCCCCGGAGGTCCGGTGACCAGGCGCCGTAGAGGTCGACGTCCGTGCCGGTGAGGAACTCCCACAGCTCCGGATCATCGGCTCGGCAGTCGTCGGCGAAGCGATAGGCGTCCGCGAGGAACGACCGGCCGCCCGAGCCGGGGGCGCGGACGCACTGGATGAGCACGTGGTCCTCGTCCGGGTCCCGGTGGCGCACCGGCACCCCGCCGATGTCGACGAGGAGGTCGAAGCTGTCGGCGTGCAGGTGCACGGGCCCCGCGTCGGCGGCACGCCGCAGCCGGGGCGGGAAGAGCTGCCGCAGGCGGCTGCCGAGCACGCCGGCCGCCGCGGTGAACAACGCGTCCTCCGTGCTCTCCCAGCCCGTGAGGATCACCGCGCCGTCGCGCGCCAGCAGCCGGCGGGCGTCGGCCGCTCGTGCGGCCGGGGCCCGCTCGGGCACGAGCCCGGGGCCGGGAAGTGCAGGCATGGTGCCATGATGCAGTTGTTGCCAATGATTTGCAATAAGCTGGAGGCGTCGGGCCCCTGACGGGGTGGCAGGAGCGGGCGCGGAGAGCGTCCATCCCCGGGCCGGGCCGATCCGCTTCCGGGAGGGGAGGTGCGTACCGGCCGGTCGTGCGGACGGAAGGGCGCCCCTGTCCGAGACCTACGTGACATGAAAATCGCTTTCAGTACACTACGGGCGCTTCCGGTGGAAGCGCGAAGGCAGTGACCGCTCTGGAGGTCCCCATGCTCAGCCGTGCACGCCGTCGCGCTCCGCTCGGCGCTTTCGCAGCCGCACTCCTCCTCGTACCGCCGGCCGCCGGCTGCTCCACTCCCGGGGAAGGGGACGGCTCGGCCGCGGCGGATCCCGACGCGGCGTCCGTGGAGAGCTGCGGCCGCACGCTGGCCCCGGCGACGCCGCCGGAACGCATCGTCACCCTCGACCAGTCCGCGACCGAGACACTGCTGGAACTCGGGCTGGCCGACCGCATGGTGGGCACCTCGAACCTCAAGGTCCCTGTCGCCCCGGAGCACCAGGACGCCTACGGGCGCATCCCGGTGCTGAATCCGGAGATCCCCACGGCCGAGCAGGTGCGCGCGGCGACACCGGACGCGGTCGTCGCCTCCTTCGCCGACGGCTTCACCCGCGACAGGGCCGGTACCCGCGCCGAGTTGGCCGAGCTCGGGGTGCTCTCGTACGTCAGCGCGGTCGACTGCCCCGAGGACCACCCGCACGTCACGGCGTTCGACCGCCTGCTCCTCGACTACGAGAGGCTGGGCCGGCTGTTCGGCGCCGAGGACCGCGCGGAAGCCCTCGTCGCCGAGCAGCGGCAGGCCATCGATGCCGCCGCCGGCGGGGAACTGGCGGAGGAGCCGACGCTGGTCTGGCTCTACTCGGTCTACAACGGACTGCCCTACGTGGCCGGCGGCACCGGACTGCCCAGCGAGATGAGCGCGCTGATCGGTGCGAGCAACGCGTTCGACGATGTGCCCGAGGACTGGCCGGAGGTCTCCTGGGAGGAGATCGCCGACCGGGACCCGGACGTGATCGTCGTCGGCGACCTGGCCGAGCGCGGCGCGCCGGGCGACAGCGCGGAGGAGAAGATCGAGGTCCTGCGGGACGACCCGGTGACCTCACGCCTGACGGCCGTGCAGGAGGACAGGATCGTGGTCGTCCCCGGCATCGGGATGGACCCGTCCGTCCGCAGCGTGCACACCCTTGACCTGGTGGTGGACGGCATACGGGGACTCGGCCATGTCCGCTGAACCCGCCGGCCCCGCCGCCGGGGCCGCGACATCCGCGTCCGGCGACCCGGCCGGCCCGCTCCCGGACGTGCTGCACCCGGCCGTTCCCGTGGCGGCCCTCCGGCTGCCCCCGGCGCCCGTGGCGACGCCCGGGACCGAACGGCCCGGGGTCGGGCCGCTGCCGGCGTTTTTGGCGGGAACCGCGGTGCTGCTTGCGTCCATGGTGCTGGCGGTCCGGCTCGGCGCGAGCGACATCTCCTACGGGGAGATCGGCCGCGCGGTGGCCGGCCGGATGTGGCTGGACGTCGAGGCCCTGCCGCCGCTGCGCGACTCCCTCATCTGGGACCTGCGCGTGCCGCGCGTGCTGCTGGCCGCCCTGGTCGGCGCCTCGCTGGCGGTCTGCGGCGCCGTGCTGCAATCCATCACCCGCAACGCCCTGGCCGACCCCTATCTGCTGGGCGTCGCCTCCGGCGCCTCCACGGGAGCCGTCACCGTCCTCGTGCTCGGAGCGGGCGCGGACTCCCTCGGGATGACGGGCGGGGCGTTCGCCGGCGCGCTGCTCTCCTTCGGCCTGCTGCTCCTGCTGCTGCGGCGCACAGCCCTGGACTCGAGTCGGGTCGTGCTGACCGGCGTCGTCGTGTGGCACCTCTTCGTCGCCCTCACCTCGCTGCTCCTGATGGCGTCGGGCGACGCCGACGACACGCGCGCGATGATGCGCTGGCTGCTGGGCTCGATGGCCACCGCCCGCTGGGACGCCGTGGTGATCTGCGCGGTGGTGGGCGCGGCGGGGCTGCTGGTGTGCTGGCTGTGCGCGACGGCGCTCGACGGCTTCGCGTTCGGTGCGGACACCGCCGCCTCGCTCGGCGTCAACGTGAAGGCCACGCGCGTGGTGCTGCTGGTCACCACCGCGCTGCTGACCGCCGCGGCCGTGGCGTACGTCGGGGCGATCGGCTTCGTCGGACTGATCGTGCCGCACGGCGTGCGCTTCGTCGTCGGGCCCACCCACCGGCTGCTGCTTCCGTTCTCCGCCCTGGCGGGGGCGGTGTTCCTGGTGTGGTCCGACGCCCTGGCGCGCACCGTCTTCGACCCGCGCGAGGTGCCGGTCGGGGTGTTCACGGCGCTGGTGGGCGTGCCGCTGTTCCTGCTGATCCTGCGGCGACGGGGAGAGATATGAGCGCCGCGGATAAGGCACTGGCGATCGAGTTCGACGCCGTGAGCTGGGCGACGGGCGGCCGGACCATCCTGCGGGAGGTGACGGCCCGGGTCGAACCCGGTGAGACGGTCGGCCTGATCGGCCCCAACGGCTCGGGGAAGTCCACGCTGCTGCGCTGCGCCGCCGGCCTGCGCACTCCCTCCGCGGGCGCGGTCCGCTACGGCGGGCAGGACATCGCCGGGTGGAGCGCGCGGCGCATCGCGCGGCACGTCGGCTTCGTGGAGCAGGCCGCGGAGGCGGGGAGCGACTTGCGGGTGGCCGAGGTCGTCGCGCTGGGCCGCACCCCTTTCCGCGACCGGTGGCGCGGCCTGAGCCCGGCCGACCACGCGATCGTCGACGCCGCCCTGGCCCGGATGGACCTGAGCGGGCTGCGCTCCCGCGCGTGGCGGACCCTCTCGGGCGGCGAACGTCAACGAGCCCACCTCGCCCGCGCGTTGGCGCAGCGGCCCTGGGCGCTGCTGCTCGACGAGCCGACCAACCACCTCGACATCCGGCACCAGCTGGACCTGCTGGACCTGCTGGCGGCCACCGACCGGACGGTGCTCGTGGCCCTGCACGACCTGTCACTGGCCGCCCGCTTCTGCGACCGCCTCCTGCTGCTCCACGGCGGTCGCCTGGCCGCCATCGGCACACCCAGGGAGGTCCTGACCCCGCAGCGGCTGCGGGACGTCTTCGGTGTCGCGGCGGACATCGGGCACGACAGCCTCGGCAACCCCTCCGTCGCCTACCGCGGCGTCAGTCGACCGCCGCGTAGGGCATCCACGCGGCGTGCACCCGCGCCACCGCGCCCCGGGCCGTGAGCCGCCGGCGGAACGCGCGGAGCGGCGCCGCGCGCTCACCCGGAAGCCGCCCCGGACCCGTTTCCCCCGACCGGCCCCGCAGCGGCCCCAGGGAGCGGGCTCGCGCCCGCCCCCGCCTGGTGCGGTGATCGGCTACCGGAATGACAAAGGCCCGCTGAGCTGGGAAGAATCCCACTCAGCGGGCATCGCACCGTGTCGGGACGGCGGGATTTGAACCCACGACCCCTTGACCCCCAGCACGTCGAAGCAGAGGTCTTGCCTGGTCAGGCATACGATGGGAATGTGAACCAGAGCCCTACGGGTACGGTACGCGTTTGTGGAAGCACGTAGTGTGGTCCGCAGTTGGTTCCCGAGAGCCCCGTGCAGGCGAAAGGCCGGTGGCCGTCGGCCAATCTCGTTCCGGTCACCCAGACGTCTGGGCGGTTCTGGGCGGCCCTGCGCGGACCGGCCGTCGAGCGTGGCGGAGCGTTACGCATCTCCGCGACGCCCACTTTCGTCGGACGTCAGTTGGTCGCAGCACCGGCTTTCGGTCCCGATGGGTGGTAGACCTGGGCCATGATGGAGGGATGGGCAGTAGACAGCGGATCGTGTTGGGCGCGACGGGACTGGCGATCGGCATCTTGGTTGGTGTCTTTTCCCTCCTCAGCTGGGACCGGGCGAACCAACTCGCCGGTGTGGTCTCCGCCGCGGTGAGCGTTGCCGGACTGGGAGTCGGGGTCTGGGCGGTCCTGAGCGGCTCTGGGAGGACCTCAGTCCGCGTGTCCGATACGGGCGATGCGATGACCACCGGGGGAGGTGGGGCCAATTCCGGGTTCGTCCTGTCGGCTGCGGGCACGCTACCCGACTCCGTGACTGTCGAGAGGACTGGCGGTGCCCAGGCCGACGACGGAGTGGCGAACACGGGTGTTGAGCAGCGGTAGTCGATCGCGAGAACGGGGGGCGAAGGCGTGGTGGGGGATCAGCGAGTGGTCGCGAAGGGGACCGGCCAGGCGGAGGCTGGCGGCCGGGTGGCGCTGTCGAACACCGGGGTAATCACCGGCGGGGTCACGCTCGTCGTCCCAAGAGTCTCCCGTTCCGGCTACCTGTTGCAGGTGGAGGCCATCGCCGCGCCTCACTGCATTGGCCGCGAAGCTGAGCTGGCCGCGATGGCCGACTTCTGTACCACTCGCTTGCCCGAAGGAAGCGCTACGGCCTCGGGCACGTACTGGCGGTGGCTGGCTCCGGCATGGGCTGGGAAAACAGCGCTGATGGCCCATTTCGTGCTCCATCCTCCGCCGGGAGTCGAGGTGGTGTCCTTTTTCGTCACCGCTCGGCTGGCTCGGCAGAATGACCGGGATGCGTTCTGCGAGGTGGTCCAACGACAGCTCTATGCCTTGCTGGGCGAGGAGGAGCCGCTGACCACTGCATACGGCCGTGATGAGCAACTGCGTCTTGCGCTCGACCGCGCCGCACGGTTTTGTACTGTGCGGGGTAAGCGGCTGGTGCTGGTGGTCGATGGGCTTGATGAGGACCACGGGGTCACGTCCGGCTCGAATAGCCACAGTATCGCCGCACTTTTGCCGAGGATCCCGCCCTCTGGCATGCGGATTATTGTGACAAGCCGTCCACATCCGCCGGTTCCCGACGATGTGTCAGTGGACCACCCTATGCGAGATGGCGGAATCAACCGTTCGTTGGAGGTTTCGCCGCATGCGCAAGCAGTCCGGGTGGATGCCGAAAGGGACCTGCTGCGGCTGTTGGAAGGTGGTGGGCTGGGCCGGGATCTCATGGGGCTGATCGCTGCCGCAGGAGGCGGCCTGAGCGAGACCGACCTCGCCCACTTGGCGGCCAGCCGGCCGCGTCTGGTCGAGCGGGAGCTGAACGCGGTGAGCGGGCGCGGCTTCCGTACCCGAGGCCCCCACTGGCTGCCACCCGGTGACACCGAAAGCGGTCCGGACGTCTACCTGCTGGCCCACGAGGAGATCCAGCAGGGAGCCATGGATCTTCTCACCAACTCCGAGCTGGCCGATTATCGGGCGCGCCTCCACGAGTGGGCTGCGTCGTACCGTGAAGCTGGCTGGCCACCGGGCACACCCGAGTACCTGCTGCGCGGATACACCCAGCTCCTGGCAAGCCAGGGGGAGACGGCCCGCCTGGCCGATATCGTTTGCGACTCCGCTCGTCAGGAACGCCTCTGGCAGGTCAGCGGTTCGGACTTGGGATCTCTCACCGAGATCGCTTTAGCATTCGCCCTGCTCCTCGCGAGCCCCAGCTGGGACGACCAAGCTGCCGGGATGGCTCTGCGGCTCGCATTCCACCGTGATGCTCTCCACGACCGGATGGCCCATGTTTCCGACGAGCTGATCGGCCTGTGGGCTCGGCTAGGACATCTCGACTACGCCAGAAATCTTGCGAATGCCCAAGGCCCGCGGGGGAGGGACGCGGCACTGGGGGCCATTGCTCACTCCCTCGTGGCGGCCGGGCAGCTCGACCAGGCGATTGTCGTCGCCAGCGATGTGGCCCCCGGGTACACCGGAGACTCCTGTTTGGCCGCAATCGCCCTCGCAATGGCATCGGCAGGCCGTCACCAGGACGCGGTCGAAACAGCGCGCACCGTCCGCGAGCAAGACAGGCGCGGGACAGCGCTGGCTACCGTCGCCCGGGAGCTCGCCCGAAGCGGCATACCCGACCAAGCTGTCTTGCTCGCCGCCGAGGCGGCTGCCAGCGACTTCGCCACTGACACATCGGAGGAAATCAGGTGTCTGACGGTAGTCTCCGAGGCGCTTTCGATCGCCGGCCTCGCCAGTCGCGCAGCCGAAGTACTTGCACTTGCCCTCGAACACGTCGCTCTCGAGACGGAGATGTACCGCCGGGCCCAACAGCTCGCGGTTGTTGCCAGTGAGCTGAGCTCCGGAGAACAACGCGGGCGGGCCATTGAGCTCACGGACAAGGCGATCGACGTGCTCCAGGGCATCGCTGATCCGGTGGAACGGACCTTTCCCGTTGAGCACCTTGTCGAAGCCCTGGTCGCTTGTGGCCGGTTTGACCAGGCGCTCCGTCTCGTCCTTGATCATGCGGCCGAGGAGGACCAGGACAGGATCGTCGTTCGAATTGTCGGTGGTCTAGCCGGGGCGGGGGAGTACGACCGGGCGGCGGGGTTGGCGCACACGATCAATGACCTGCCAGCCCGGTCCCTCGCGCTAAGTGCCCTGGCCGAGGCGATGGCCGTAGCGAGGCAGCCGGGCAGGGCGGTGGAAATGATCCAGCAGGCTACCAATCTGATCGATGGGGTTGACCACGGTGCATGGTCGATCTCGGCCTTGGTGGCCGCGGCCGGAGTCCTGGGGCGTGTGCACCGGATGGACGAGGCGGTGACGCTGGGCCGCGCCGCGACCAATCTGGCGGGCGCCAACGTGCACGGCCGAAGACGTATGGCGCCTTTGCGTGCCGTTGTCGCGGCGCTTGTGGCGGCGAACCAGCTCGATCAGGCGGTGCAGGTGGCAACTCACGCGGCCGCACTGGCTCAGGACGACGAGGCCAGCATCCACTACTGGGGGATCGCGGCTCGGGCCTCCGCCGCGGTCGCCCTGTCTGTTGCAGGCTGCCGGAGCGCAGCGCATCAGGTTCTTAGCCGAGCGCACTGCTCCGCCCCGCTTTTGGCGGATCAGATGGAATATGCGGAAGCGCTGGCGTACATCGCCGAGGGGTTCGCTGCCAGTGGCGATAAAGAGCAAGCTGCCGAAATAGCCACCCATGTAGCCGGTATGGTCGTGGCAGTCGAGAGTGAACACAATCGGTCATATATTTTAGAGGCGGCGGCCCGCGCATTCACCCACGCCGGACAGTTCGATCGAGCCCTCGAGTTAATCAAAAGCATCGCCATTCCTGATGCTGCCGCCAGTGCCCTTGAGCGAGTTGCCATTGGCCTTGCAGCGGCCGGGGCCTTCGATCGGGCGCTGAGCGTCGCTGGCGACATCGTATTTGTGGCAGAACAGGACAGTGCGCTCGCCAGTATCGTGGAAGGAGTGGCAGCAGCCGGCGACCTCGACGGCGCACAGGAAGTAGCCGATCTCATCCGTTCCACCTATAGGCGGGAAACTGTACTTCACTCGATTGTCAAAGCTCTGGCACTGGAAGGGAGGCGAGATGAGGCCGCCAGCTTGCTGGCTTCCATCGACAGCCCCGAGGCGCGGGGCCAAGCCCTCGGTGCCCTTGCCCATGCCGTCGGTCCCTCGGTAGAAGGGCGACGCCTCCTGATCGAAGCCCTCTACATCGCACGCTGGGACTCCCTGGTGGCCGTCATCGGAACGGTCACACCAGGGAGCCTCTCGGAATTGGCGGCATGGATGCTCCAGGACGCCTGAGGCGGACTGTTTCCTTGACTCGTCCCATTCCCCACTCGCTAACGGTCCCACATGTGAGCTGTTGTTTGCGGCCGAACTGGGGCGAAGCCAGCACAACTGCATGAAGGTCGAGCTGGGAAGGTGCGGCATTCGGCGGATCTTCCTCTGAGATCGTGAATGGGAGCAGTGACAGTGCCGTTGGCCACAGGCGCATCACTGCCTTGACCTACCGTCCGCGGATGATGTTGCGGAGCGGCGGCTTGCGTGTGAGGGCAGGGCGTTGGTTGTTGAGGTGGTTGGTGAGGGCGGTACCTGCTTCGTGGAGGGAACTCGCGGTGCTCTGCCGGACTGCGAACGTGCGGAGCGTCCGCGTTCATGATTTTCGACACACGTGTGCCACGCTGCTGCTGGCACAGGGGGTGGACGCCCGGACGATTATGGAGACCTTGGGGCGCAGCACGATCACGATGACGCTGGACACCTACGCGCACGTGATGGAGACAACGCTCAAGGCGGCTGCCGCCCGGATGGATGACGCCCTCGGGCTGGCCAGTGGGGGAGAGGAGGAAAGCGGCGCGGAAGGAGCTCCAGAGAGCCGCTGAACGGCACGTTGATGTCAGCGGAAGATGTCAAAAGCCCTCTGGGTAGTACCCAGAGGGCTTTTGACCTGCGTCGGGACGGCGGGATTTGAACCCACGACCCCTTGACCCCCAGTCAAGTGCGCTACCAAACTGCGCCACGTCCCGGTGCCCGGTCCTACCAGGGGTTCCCCCCTTGCCGTGCACGAGAACCATACCGCATGCGCGGGGGTGCTCGCTCAGCCGTGCTCCGTGGTGAGGAGCACCCCCAGCGGGGTGCGGTGCCACCAGGCGCGGGTCTCGCGGCGTTCGCGCGGCGTGGTGAACCGGTAGCGGTGGACGCGGGCCCTGACGTGGGCGGGCGGCCGCCCGGGGAAGGGGTTGGCGCGCAGCAGCGCCAGGACGGCGGGGTCGCCCTCGCGCAGGCGGCGGACCAGGGGGCGCAGCCACGGCGCGGGGGCGTGCGGGGACAGCGCGGCGATCCAGAGCTGCCAGTCCAGGCGCAGGTGGAACGGGGCGAACTGCCGGGGCAGGCGGCGCGGGTCGCCCGGCTTGCCGTGGAACTCGTACGCGCGCCACCGGGTGTCGGGTCCTGGGTCGGGGTCCGAGGTGCCCTCGAACACGATCTCGTGCCGCACCCGGGTCACGCTGCCGAACGCGCCGTAGGCGTTCACCAGGTGCGCGCCGTTGTAGGCGCGGTTCATCTGCTGGCGGGAGGACAGCAGGTTCCGCACCGGCCAGTAGCTCAGGACGGCGACCGCCGCGGCCACCGCGAGGACGGCGACCGTGAACCAGGCGGGGGCGTCCCCCTGCCCGTCGGGAGGGGCGGGAAGAGGCAGGTGGCGCGCGGCCGTCGCGCCGTCGACTGCGGCCAGGGCGAGGATCATGGTGAGCCAGTTGAGCCAGGCGAAGTTCCCCGAGGCGACGAGCCACAGCTGGGTGGCGATCACGGCGAGCGCCGCCCAGGTGGCCAGCGGCTGCGGCAGGAACAGGCCGAAGGGCACGATCAGTTGGGTGACGTGGTTCGCCGCCGCCTCCACGCGGTGCAGCGGTCGCGGCAGGTGGTGGAACCACCAGCTGAGCGGGCCCGGCATCGGCTGGGTCTCGTGGTGGTGGTACAGGCAGGTCAGGTCGCGCCAGCAGGGGTCGCCGCGCCACTTGATCAGCCCGGCCCCGAGCTCGACGCGGAAGACGAGCCACAGCACGAGGTACAGGGTCACGGTCGGCGGCGCGATGTCGTCGTTGCCGAGGAAGACCATCAGGAAGCCGGCTTCGAGCAGCAGGGACTCCCAGCCGTACGCGTACCAGGTCTGCCCCGCGTTGACCACCGACAGGTACAGCACCCAGAGCACCGCCCACAGGGCCATCGAGCCGCCGAGCGGCACGGCGTCGGCCGCGCCGGCCGCCACGGCGGCGGAGAGCGCCGCCCCCGACCAGGCCACCGCCGCGAGGGCGCGGTCCGAGTAGTGCAGGTGGAACAAGCCGGGCGCGCGGCGGAACGGCACGCGCCGCAGGAACGCGGGCGCGGGCGTCAGCCCGCGCTCCCCGGCGAGCACGCGGAACTCGCGGAGCGCGGCGAGGAACGCGAGCAGGTAGACCACGGCCACGCCGCGCTGGATCACCAGCCGGCTCAGCCAGGCGTCGGGGGCGGCGGTCCAGTCCATGCCCCATGCCTACCACCGGGTGGGCCGCGCGGCACGGAAGCGCCGTTGACCTGGGGCGTCGTCACGGCATAGCTTCTGCGCGGACATCGCCGACCGTGTCCCGGGAGGGCACGGCGCCAGAGGAAGGCCCCCGATGCCGCTGACCGACATGCCCCTGGACGAACTGCGGGCCTACCGCCCCGAGCTCACGGAGCCGGACGACTTCGACGACTTCTGGTCGGGCACCCTCGGCGCGGCCAGGGCCGCCACCGCCGCGCCCGCCGAGTTCCGGCCGGTGCCCGGCGCGCGGCTGACGTCCGTGGAGGTGTTCGACGTGCGCTTCCCCGGCTGGGACGGCCAGCCGGTCGCCGCCTGGCTGCTGCTGCCCCGGGCGCCCGGCCCGCTGCCCGCGGTCGTGACCTACCAGGGCTACGGCGGCGGTCGGGGACTGCCGGAGGAGCACCTGCTGTGGAGCGCCGCCGGGTACGCGCACCTCGTGGTCGACAGCCGGGGCCAGGGGCACGAGACGCCCGACCCCGACCCGGCGCGTGCGCCGCAGTGGGTCGGCGGGTTCATGACCCGGGGGATAACGAGTCCGGCGGAGTACTACTACCGCCGGCTGATGACCGACTGCGTCCGCGCCGTCGACGCGCTGCGCGCGCACCCGGCCGTGGACGCGGACCGGATCGTCGTGCACGGCGGCAGCCAGGGCGGCGGCCTCGCCCTGGCGACGGCGGGTCTGGCCGGCGACGCGGTGGCGGCGGCCCTGGTGGACGTGCCGTTCCTGTGCCACTACCGGCGGGGCGCCGACATCGCCTCCGCCGGGCCCTACCCCGAACTGGTCCAGTACCTCGGCGTGCACCGGCGGGTCGACCCGGCGCGCGTGTTCGGCACCCTCGGCTATTTCGACGGCGTGCACTTCGCGCCCCGGGCGCACGCGCCCGCGCTGTTCAGCGTCGGGCTGATGGACCCGGTCTGCCCGCCGAGCACCGTCTTCGCCGCGTACAACCGCTACGCGGGGGAGAAGGACATCACCGTCTGGGAGTTCGGCGACCACGGGGGCGGGCGCGCCTCGCAGGCCGTGACCCAGCTGGACTGGCTCGCCGGCCGGGGGCTCGGCACCCGGGGCTGAGCCGCTGATCACATTCCCTGGACAGGGCCTGCCGCCTCTCCTGTTTAATTGCGACTGTTTCGCAATAACCGACGACGCCTGGCAGGGGTGTGTGGCATGACGGCCCGGACACTACGCACGGGGATGGCCGCGACGGCGGCGGCGCTCACGCTGGCGACCGCCGCCTGTTCGGCCCCTTCGGAGGACGGGGGCGACGGGGAGACGGGCGGTGGCCAGGACTCGATCGTCATCGGCATAGCCACGGAACCCGAGTCGCTGTCCCCGCTCCTCGGCTACGGCCAGGACGGCAACTCGAAGATATTCGACGGGCTGCTGCGCCACGACGAGAACCTGGAACTCCAGCCCGCGCTCGCGACGGAGCTGCCCGAGATCAGTGACGACGGGCTCACCTACACCTACACCTTGCGCGAGGGCGTCGAGTTCAGCGACGGCCAGCCCTTCACCGCCCGCGACGTCGTCTTCACCTACGAGACGATCCTCGACGAGGACACCAACAACCCGGCCAAGGACGACCTGGCCGCCATCGAGAGCGTCACGGCGGAGGGCGACCACACGGTCGTGTTCACCCTCGCCTACCCCTACGCCCCCTTCGCGGAACGGACCGTGCTGCCCATCGCGTCGGCCGGGGCCGCCGGCGGGCAGGACGTGAACACCGGCCCCTACAACTCCGAGCCCGTGGGCACCGGGCCCTACGTGGTCACCGGCTGGACCCGCGGCGAACGCATCACGCTGGAGGCCAACCCGGACTACTGGGACGGCGCCCCTGAGGTCACGCGCGTGACCATGGCCGTCATCCCGGACGACGACGTGCGCGCCACCCGCCTGCGTTCCGGGGACATCGACGCCGCCGTGCTCCCGCCCAACCTGGCCGGCACCTTCGCCGACGAGGACGGCATGGTCACGCTGAACGCCGAGAGCGCCGACTTCAGGTCCGTGACCCTGCCCACGGGCAACCCCGTCACCGGGGACCGCGCCGTGCGCCGGGCCCTGGACACCGCGGTGGACCGCCAGCTGATGGTCGACAGCATCCTGGAGGGCGCGGGCAGCCCCGCGCACGGCCCCGTGCCCGCCGCCAGCTCCTGGTTCACCGAGGGCACGGAACGCTCCCACGACCCGGACGCGGCGCGTCAGATCCTCGACGAGGCCGGCTGGGAGCCGGGTGAGGACGGCATCCGGGTCAGGGACGGGCAGCGCGCCGAGTTCACCCTGTGGTATCCGGCCGGCGACCGGCTGCGCCAGGAGCACGCGCTCGCCTTCGCCTCGGACGCCAGGGAGGTGGGCATCGAGGCCACCGTCGAGTCGGGCCCCTGGGAGGTCATCGACGAGCGCCTCGCGCAGGACGCCGTCCTCGCCGGCGGCGGCAGCCCGGCGGACCCCGACTTCGACCTCTACACGCTGCTGAAGTCCGATCTGGCCGGCAACGGATACAACAACATGGGCCAGTACGACAACCCGGCCGTCGACGAGCAGCTCGACATCGGCCGCCGCAGCAACGACCCGCAGGAGCGGGCCGCGGCCTACGACGCCGTGCAGCGCGAACTCGTCGAGGACCCGGGCTACATCTTCCTCACCCACATCGACCACGTCTACGTCATGGCCGACCACTGGGACGGCGTCAGCACCCAGGTGGAACCGCACGACCACGGCCTGGGCCACGGTCCCTGGTGGAACGTGGAGGACTGGACGGTCCGTCGGTGACCTCCCTTCCCTGGGCCGCCATGGCCCGGCTCTCGGGACGGCGGCTGCTGGCCGCCGTCCCCGTCCTCGCCCTGGTGACGCTCGGCATGTTCGCCCTGGGCGCCGCCTCCCCG
The DNA here is from genome assembly GCF_020410765.1 of Streptomyces marincola. Taxonomy (NCBI): domain Bacteria; kingdom Bacillati; phylum Actinomycetota; class Actinomycetes; order Kitasatosporales; family Streptomycetaceae; genus Streptomyces; species Streptomyces marincola. Next base: position 6,504,703 of record NZ_CP084541.1, read on the forward strand.
TTCGACCCGGTCCGCCAGTACATCGGCGACGGCGGCATGGGGGCGTCGCAGGAGACGCTGGACGCGCTGCGCGAGAACCTCGGCACCAGCGGCACGTTCGTCGAGCAGTGGTGGGCCTGGCTGCGTTCCGTCGCCGGCGGTGACCTCGGCCAGTCCCTGGCCCTGCACCAGCCCGTCGGCCAGGTCATCACCGAACGCATCGGCTGGTCGGTGCTGCTGTGCTCGGTGGCGTTCGTCATCGCCGTGCTCCTGGGCACCGCGCTTGGCGTGCTCGCCGCCCGCCGCCCCGGCGGCGTCCTGGACCGGGTCGTCACCTCGCTCGGCTACACCCTCCAGGCCGCGCCGCCGTTCTGGCTCGCGCTGCTGGCGATCTGGCTGTTCGCGCTGCAACTCGACATCCTCCCGGCCGGCGGCCTCACCGACCCGGGTTCCGACGTGGTCACGGCCGGCTCCCTGCTCAGCCACCTGGTCCTCCCCGCCGGAGTGCTCGCGATCTCGCAGCTGCCCTGGTTCGTGCTGTACGTGCGCCAGGGGGTCGGCGACGCGCTGCGCGAGGACCCGGTGCGGGGCGCCCGCGCCCGCGGGCTGAGCGAACGCACCGTGCTCCTCGGTCACGCCCTGCGCTCCGGGCTGCTGCCGGTCCTGACCCTGGTCGGCACCCGCATACCCGAGCTGATCACCGGCGCCCTGCTGATCGAAACGGTGTTCAGCTGGCCCGGCATCGCCTCCGCCACCGTGCGCGCCGCCACCGCGACCGACTTCCCGCTGCTCGCCGCCCTGACGGTGCTCTCGGCCCTCGCCGTCCTGGCCGGGAACCTGCTCGCCGACCTGCTGTACGGCCTGGCCGACCCGCGCGTCGACCACGACGAGATGTGATGCCATGAACGCTCAAGCCACAGAACAGGCATGGCGGACACCCGCGCCCGACCGGCGCGGCACCAGGACCGCGCGCATCGCCGTGTCCGCCGTGCTGGTCGGCGCCGCGGCCCTGGCCGTCCTCCTGGTCCCGCCGCTCTTCCACCTCGACCAGCAGGCGGTCGACCTGACCGCCAAGCTCGACCCGCCGAGCGCCGACCACCCCTTCGGCACCGACGAGGTGGGCCGCGACGTGCTCCTCCGCAGCGTCTACGGGCTGCGCGTCTCCCTCCTCGTCGGCCTGGTCGCGGCGCTCGTGGCCAGCGGCATCGGGCTCGTCGTCGGCTGCGCGGCCGGGGCGCTCGGCGGCCGGACGGACCGGGTCGTGATGCGCCTGGTCGACACGTTCACGGCCGTGCCGCACCTGCTGATGGGCATCTTCATCGTCGCGATGTTCCGGCCGGGCATCTGGCCCGTCGTGGCCTCCGTCGGACTCACCCACTGGGTGTCCACCGCCCGCATCGTGCGCGCCGAAGTGCTGTCGCTGCGTGCCAGGCCGTTCGTGGACGCCGCGATCTCCGGCGGCGCCTCGCGGATGCGCGTCGCGTCGCGCCACCTGCTGCCCGCGGTGCTCCCGCAGGCCGGGCTCGCGGCCGTGCTCATGGTGCCGCACGCCATCTGGCACGAGTCCGCGCTGTCGTTCCTCGGCCTGGGCATCCCCGCCCACGAGGCCAGCCTCGGCACCATGATCAACGGGGCCAGGGGCTCGCTCGTCACCGGCGAATGGTGGCCCACGCTGTTCCCCGGCCTGTTCATCGTCATCCCCACCCTCGCCATCGCCGGACTCGCCGGCGCCTGGCGGGAACGGATCAACCCCCGCCGCCGATCGGAGCTGGTCCTGTGAACGACGCGCCCACCGCGCCAGGACGCGGGGACGGCCTCCGCGAGCCGGGGGCAGGCACCCCGGGGCTGGAGCCGGCCGAGGGCCCGCTGCTGTCCGTGCGGGAGCTGTCCGTGCGTTTCCTCATGCCGGGCGGACGGCACGTCGCCGCCGTCAACTCCGTGTCCTTCGACCTGGCGGCCGGGGAATGCCTCGCCCTCGTGGGGGAGAGCGGCTGCGGCAAGTCCGTCCTGGCCTCCGCGCTGCTCGGGCTGCTCCCCGGCAACGCCAGGACCCGGGGCTCCGCGCTGCTCGGGCCCGGCGACCGGGTCGACCTGCTCGGCGCCGGCGAGACGGTCCTCGCCAGGACCGTGCGCGGCCGGCGCGCGGGGCTGATACCGCAGAGCCCGGCCGCGCACCTCACGCCCGTGCGCACAGTGCGGGCCCAGTTGGAGGAGACCGTCCGCGAACTGCGCGACGTCCCGCGCGGCGGGCTCCGCGCCGCGGGCGAGGCCGCCGCGGCACGCGCCGCGTTCCCCGCCGACCACCTCGACCGCTACCCGCACCAGCTCTCCGGCGGACTCGCCCAGCGCGCCGCGACCGCGCTCGCGCTGGTCGGCGGCGCCCCGCTGCTGATCGCCGACGAACCGACCACAGGACTCGACCGCGACCTCGTGGACCGCACCGTCGACGAACTGCGCGGGCACACCGACGACGGCCACGGCCTGCTCGTCATCACCCACGACCTCGCCGCCGCGGAACGCATGGCCGACCGGGTCGCGGTCATGTACGCGGGCCGCCTCGTCGAAGTGGCCGACGCCCCCGCGTTCTTCGGCCGTCCCGGCCCGCGGCACCCCTACGCGCGCGGACTCCTCGACGCGCTGCCGGAACGCGCGTTCACCCCCATCCCCGGCCTGCCGCCCGAACTGGACGCCCTGCCCGATGGCTGCGCGTTCGCCCCCCGCTGCGAACGCGCCACCGGCGTCTGCCGCACCCTCCCCGCCCTCACCGGCGGAGTCGCCTGCCATCACGCCGAGGAGGCCGTCGATGCTTGAACTCGACCGCATCACCGCGGGCTGGGTGCGCGGCAAGCCGGTCGTCCGCGACATGTCGCTCACCGTCGCCGACGGCGAGGCCCTCGGACTGCTCGGCCCGAGCGGCTGCGGCAAGTCCACCCTGGCCCGCGTCGCCGCGCTGCTGCACCGCCCCGACGCGGGCACCGTCCGCCTCGCGGGCGAGCCCGTGCGCGGCTTCCGCCACCGCGCGCCGCGCGAGCAGCGCACCCGCGTCGGCGTCGTCTTCCAGCAGCCGCGCCTGGCCGCCGACCCCAGGCTGGCCCTGCGCGACCTGATCGCGGAGCCCGCGCGCGCCACCGGCCGCGGCCGGGAACTCGCCGACCGCGCCGCGGACCTGGCCGCCACCGTCGGACTCGGCCCAGAACTGCTCGGCCGCCGCCCGCACGAGGTCAGCGACGGGCAGTTGCAGCGCGCCTGCCTGGCCCGCGCGCTGCTCCTGCGGCCCTCGCTGCTGATCTGCGACGAGATGACCGCCATGCTCGACGCGTCCACAACGGCCGCTCTGGTCGCCGTCGTCGAGGACTACCGGCGCGAGAGCGGCGCGGCACTGCTCGCCGTGGGGCACGACCGGGTGCTGCTCGGCCGGTGGTGCGACCGGGTCCTCGACTTCCCGGCCGGCCCGGCCGCCGGCTGAGCCCCCGCCCGCCGCGCGGGCCGGGGCCGCGGTGGGCGGCCGGACCCGCGCTGGCTACCGTGACCGGCATGACCATCCGCGTGCTGCTCGTCGACGACGACCCCCTCGTCCGCTCGGGACTGCGCCTGATGCTCGGCGCCGCCCAGGACATCGAGGTCACGGGCGAGGCGGCGGACGGCGCGGAGGTGACCGGTCTCGTGGAGCGGCTCGCGCCCGACGTCGTCCTGATGGACATCCGCATGCCGGGCATGGACGGCCTCGCGGCGACCGAGAGCCTGCGGGCCCTGCCCTCGCCGCCCGAGGTCGTGATGCTGACCACCTTCAACGCCGACGAGCACGTGCTGCGGGCGCTGCGGGCCGGCGCCGCGGGCTTCGTGCTCAAGGACACCCCGCCGGGGGAGATCGTCGAGGCCGTGCGGCGCGTGGCCGCCGGCGACCCGGTGCTCTCGCCCGCCGTGACCCAGCGCCTCATCGCGCACGTCACCGGCCCGGCCCGGGAGACCCACCGCGCCCGCGGCAGGCTCGCGGCGCTCGCCGAACGGGAGCGCGAGGTCGCCGTGGCGATCGGGCGGGGCCGGTCGAACGCCGAGATCGCCGCCGAGCTGTACATGAGCCTGCCGACGGTCAAGACCCACGTCTCCCGCGTGCTGGCCAAGCTCGGCCTGAACAACCGGGTGCAGATCGCCCTCCTCGTCCACGACGCCGGGCTCACCGACGAGCCCTGAACCGGCCCGCGGGAATGTTCCGCGATGTCGACTGTTGGATCAGACGTGGACACGACGGCACGTTTGCGGTCGGTGCGCTGGTCGATTCTCGACCGCGCGCTGATCCGCACCGGACAGCAGCCCGCCGAGGCGTTGCGGGACACGGTGGGCTTCGCCCGGGACGCGGAACGCCTCGGATTCGCCAGGTTCTGGGTGGCCGAGCACCACGGCGTTCCCGGTGTCGCCGGCTCCGCGCCCACCGTGCTCGCGGCTGCGGTCGCCTCCGCGACCGAGCGCATCAGGGTCGGGACCGGCGGCGTGATGCTGCCCAACCACCGCCCGTTCGTCGTGGCCGAGCAGTTCGGCGTGCTGGAGTCCCTCTTCCCCGGGCGCATCGACATGGGGCTCGGCCGCTCCGTCGGATTCGTCGAGCCGGTCCGCCGGGCGCTCGGCGCGGGCAAGGACGCCGCCGACCGGTTCGGCGACGACATCGCCGAGCTGCTCGGCTGGTTCGAACCCGGCGGTCCCGTGCGCGCCCTCCCCGCGGAGGGGCTGCGCGTGCCCGCGTTCGTCCTCGCGGTGGGGGAGGGGGCCAGGGCCGCGGCGGCGCACGGTCTGCCCCTGGTGATGGCACACCTGAGCGATGAGGACCGCATGCGCACGGCCCTCGACCGCTACCGTGCGGAATTCACCCCTTCCTCGCACGGCGCCCGTCCCTATGTGATCGTCGCGGTGAACGCCGCGGTGGCGGGGACGAGGGAGGAAGCGGAACTGCTCCAGGTGCCCGAGGCGTGGGCCACCGTCTGGTCCCGCACCCGCGGGGTCTTCCCGGCCCTCGACGCCCCGCGGGACATCCTGGCGCGGAACTTCACCGAGACGGAACGGCGTTACTTCGCCCAGGCACGCGCCGGGCACCTGTACGGCACGGAGGCCGAGATGGCCGACGTGCTCGGCCGCCTCGTCGCCCGCACCGGCGCCGACGAGTTGATGATCACGCTCGCCACCCACGACCCGGCCGCCCGGCTCGACTCCAGCCGCAGACTCGCGCGCCTGGCCGGTCTCGCCCCGCGCCCGGCTCACGACGCCTGAGCGGGAACGCCTGCGGCGAGGTCCTCCGGGAGGCGTCCGTCCGCACGCCCGCGGCCACCGCCTTCCTCGCCGCCCTCGGCATCACCGACCGGGCACGGCACGACGCGTGAGGCGCGTCCGGGACCGCGCCGCCGGGGGCGCGTTCAGCGGGCGTACGAGGCGATCGCCGCGCTCACCACGGCGAGGCGCCCCGCGAGATCGCCGGCCGGGACATCGACCAGCTCGTACCCCAACTCCCGGTAGCAGCGGGCGTGGACCTCCTCGAACACCAGGGACTCCTCGAACGTGATCCGCCGGGCCGGCGTGGGCTCGCAATGTCCCAGGTGGCGAACGAAGAACACCTGCCGCTGGTAGATCCGCCCGGCGGCGACGCGTTCGAGCTCCGCGGTCAGGGCCGAGGACACAGGCAGCCCCAGGTACGTGGCGAGCGCCAGCGTGCACACCGGTGAGCGGTCGAAGAACTGCACCGGGCCCGTCGCGGGCGCCGCCACCTGCCGCTCCCGCTGGAGCGCGACGACTTCGTCGACGAAGGACGCCCGCGACCACGGCTCGTCCTCGCCCCGGGCCTGGGCCCGGGCGATGACAGCCGTCGCCGCCTCCTCGACGACCGGGTGGCCCAGCGCGGCCAGGCGTCGCAGCAGCGAGGTCTTCCCCGCGCCCGGTGTGCCGGTCAGGATGTAACGCCGCATGTTCGTCGAGCCTTTCGCGCGACCCGGACCGTTCCCGCGGCACCCCTCCAGGACGACGAGCCCGCGGCAACGGGAAGGGAGGGTGAACCGAAGGGGAGCAAAAAGGGGAGGTACGGGGGCCCGCGCACGGAGCTGGGAAGCGCCTGTGGTCATGTCCCGGACGGCTCACGGCCGCACACACCCACCGGGCCCGCGGCGTTCAGAGTACTGGCCCCCAGCCACGGCCACCACCGCGCGGCCCGCCGGCACCGCCGCGGTACCGGCAGGCACGGGAGCGCCGTTCAGCCCACGCCGTTCAGCCCACGGGCACGATGCCGCGGGCGACACCGAGGCCGACGAGGTCCTGCGGTCGCAGCCGCAGTTGCTCGGCCGTCGACGCGACCTCGTCGGGACCGCGCTTGAACACGGCCGCCGCGCGCTCGGGCGCCACCACCGCGTAGTAGCTGTCGGGGGTCACCCACATGTGCCCCACCGAGGTCAGGGCGGCGGCGCCGCCCGAGCCGCCCTCGCCGACGAGCAGCGTCGTCACCGGGATCCGCGCCCCCGCGACCGCCGCGAGCGCTTCCGCGATCGCCGGGCCCACGCCCTCCCGTTCGGCCTCGGCGTCGTCGGCCGCCCCCGGCGTGTCCACCAGCGTGAGCACGGGCACCGCGAGCCGGTCCGCGAGCGTCAGCAGCCGCGTCGCGGCGCGGAACCCGGCCGGCCGCGTGGCCGTGCCGCGCTGCGCCACGTACGCGACGCTGCGCCCGCCGCGCAGCCCGAACCCGCACAGCAGCCCGGGATCCGGCGCGGCCAGCTGCGCGCGTTCGGTGAAGTACGCGCGCAGGTAGGCCTCCGCGCCGGGCCGCGACGGTTCCCGCGCCCGTTGCACCGCCTCCCACCCGGTGGCCGGCGGGGGCACGGCGCGCAGCGCCGCGGGCGGCTCGGCGGGGCCCGCCGCCGGCGTCGTCAGCAGCCGCAGCCAGCGCGCGGCCGACGCGCCGAGCCCGGCGGCCGGCACGATCTCGTCGATGTGACCGGCCGCGAACTGCCCCTCGGCGGTGTAGGCCCGCGAGTCCTCGCCCGGTGGCCTGACCCGGGACCCGGCGAAACCGATCTGGGCCCCCGGCAGGGCGACCCGCACATCCGCGCCCGCGCCCAGAGCCGCCCATCCGCCGCCGGTGACCGGCCCCGCGAGCACCGCCAGGTGCGGCAGGCCGGCGGCCCGCAGCCGGACGAGCTGGCGTGCGACGCGCTGCAACTGGGTGAGCGCGCACATGCCCTCCTGGAGTCGGCTGCCGCCGCTCGCGATGAGGGAGACCACGGGGAGACCCAGGTCACGGGCCGTGATGAAGGCGTTCTCGACGCGTTCCCCGGTGCTCTCGCCGATGGAGCCGCCGAGGAAGCCGAACTCGAAGGCGACCAGGACCGCTTCCGTGCCCCCGACGTCCCCGATGCCGCAGACCACGGCCTCCGCCTCGCCGGTGCGCTCGCGCGCCCGGGCCCGCGAACGGCCGTACCCGTCCCAGCCGAGCGGTCCGTCTCCGGCGGTGTCCCCGGTCCGCTCCGGCAGCCCGGTGAACGTGGCGGTGAGCGCCGCGATCAGCTCGCGCGCGGGCAGTGCCCTTCCGGTGGCGGCCGACGTCACGCCAGCTCCCGCTTGAGCACCTTGCCCATGTCGTTGCGGGGCAGCGCCGACAGGAACCTGACATCCCGGGGGCGCTTGTGGGACGCGAGCTGCCCGGCCACGTGGTCGGTCAGCTCCTCGGCGGACGGCGGGCTCGCCGCGTCCCTGGGCACGATCCAGGCGACGATCTTCTCGCCGAGATCGGGATCGGGGGCCGCGGTGACCGCGGCCTCGGCGACCGAGGGGTGGGCGAGCAGCACGTTCTCGATCTCGCCCGCGCCGATCTTGTAGCCGCCCGACTTGATGAGGTCGGTCGACTTGCGCCCCACGATCCGGTACCGGCCGGCCGCGTCCCGTGTCGCCATGTCGCCGGTGCGGAACCAGTCGCCGTCGAACGCCTCGGCGGTGGCGTCGGGGCGCCCCAGGTACGCGGTGAAGAGGTTCGGGCCGCGGACCTGGATCTCGCCGACCGTCTCGCCGTCGCCTCCGGTCACCGGCTGCCCGGCCTCGTCCACCAGGCGCACCTCCACCCCGGGCAGCGGCACGCCGACCGTGCCGGTGGCGGGGGGCGCGTCGGCGCGGACGCTGGTGTTCATCAACGTCTCGGTCATGCCGTAGCGTTCGATGACGCGGCGGCCCGTCGCCGCCTCGATCCGCTCGTGGTCGGTCACCGGCAGCGGCGCCGACCCCGAGACCAGCAGGCGCGCCCCACCGAGCGCCGCGGCGAGGCGCGGGTCCCCGCCGACCGCCTCGGCCAGCCGGTGGTACATCGTCGGCACCCCGAACAGCATGGTGCCCCCGGCCGACAGCGCCTCGGCGACCCCGTCCGTCGAGAACTTGCCGAGGTGCCGCACCGTGCCGCCGCGCCGCAGCGGGCCGAGCACGCCGAGCACCAGGCCGTGCACGTGGAACAGCGGGAGCGCGTGCACCACGGTGTCCTCCGCGGTCCACTGCCACGCGTCGGCCAGCGCGTCGAGCGTGCTGGCCAGCGCCCGCGGGGAGAGCACGACGCCCTTGGGCGGACCCGTGGTGCCCGAGGTGTACACGATCAGGGCGGGCCGCTCCGGGTCCGCCGCCCGGGCCGGCCCGCCGGGGGGCGCGACCGCGCCGGGACCGGGGTCGAGCTGGGCGTCGAGCCGGGGCAGCGCGGCCAGCGGCCCCGGCAGCGTGTCACCTGCGGCGGCGAGCACCAGCGACGGGCCGCTGTCGGTCACGATGTGCGCCAGCTCGCGGTGGCCGATCCTGGGGTTGACGGGCACGACCGGCACGCTCGCGAGCAGTGCCGCCACCGTGGCGACGGCCGTGTGCGGCGTGGGCGTCGCCCACAGCGCGACGCGCTGGTGCCCGGCGAGCCGCTGGGCCAGTGCCCCGGCGGCCGAGTGCAGTCGCGCGTGGCTGAGTATCCGGTCGCCGAAGTGCAGGGCGGGCTTGGCCGACTGGCCGGCCGACTCGGGGAACAGTGGGCTCATTCGCATCATGCTAGTGCCGCGTCAGTCGGGGTTTGCCCGTCAAGGAGCGGCGATCCGGTGCGGTGCGTCGCAAGGCGCCGGATCGCCCTCGTGCTGGGCGCACTGGGGTGATGCGGCAACGCGGCGATGGGGGCACCTCCCGGCCGCCGGGCCGGGGGACGTGCCGGGCGTCGCGACGGGGCGAACCTTGGCTGACGGGGCATAGAGGTAGCCGCCGTGGGCGCGGCGGCTCAACCGCCGCTGACGGCCTGCGGGAACAGGGCCCGGAACGCCTCCCCCGAGTTGCCGACGCCGTGGGCGAACGGGTTGTCGAAATACCAGACCAGGAACAGCAGGAAGGCGAGCAGGGCGCTGAACATCCCGGCGAGCAGCAACTCCCGTCCGGAGCGCTGGATCTGGAGGGTGAACACCATGCCGACCGTGACGGCGGCCCCGGCGACCAGGCCGATCCAGACCACGGGGGGCATCGTCGGCTCGGCGCTGTCCCCGCGTCCCACCCGCGCCTCGTCCGCGGTGGCCACCTGGTCGATCATGCCCTGGTAGGCCTGCGCCTCGCGGACGGTCTTCGGATCCTGGCCCAGCACCACGCCGCGCAGCTGCTTGAGCAGTTCGTCGCCCTCCGAGGTCAGTTCGCCGTGCTCGACCATGTAGTCCCACTCGTCGTCGACCGTGTGGGCGACGTAGGCGTGCACGTCCGCCCGGATGCGGTCGCGCGTCTCGGCGGGGAACACCCCGGCGCGCTCGCCGACTTCGTACAGCGCCTGCGCCTCCTGCCGCACCCACTCGTCCGCCGCGCCGCGGGCCTCCCAGACACCCGCGATGGCCAGGCCGAGCACGATGGCGTACACGACGCCGATCATCATCGTCATGTACTCGATGACGTCGGGTGTCTCCGACGGATCGTCGTCCTGCCCCGCCCGCCGCTGCCGCAGGACGACGGCGACGACGACGAGCAGGCAGGTGGCGCCGACCGCGATCGCCAGCACGAGCCATTCGGACACGGGGCCTCCTAGGTGCCGCCCGAACGGGTGCCGGGGCGGGAACGGGGACGCAGGGCCGCCGCCGCCAGGACGGCGGGGGCCACGATGAGCAGCGTTCTGGTGGTCAGCGGGCTGCCGCCGCCCGGGGGTTCTGACGTGGTGGGCGGCGGCGGGGGAACGGACAGGACGGCGGGGGCCGTGGCCGGTGGGCCGGGCTCCGGCTCCGGCGGTTCCTGCGGCGGTGGCTCGGGCGGCTCGGGAGCGGGGGGCGGCGCCGGCTCGGGAGCCGGCCGCGGGGGCGGCGGCGCGGGGGCGCCTTCCGACGGTGCGGCCGGTTGCGGCGCCGGCTCGGGCGAGGGCGGCGGTGGCGCCGGGGGAGGGGACGGCGCGGGGGGCGGTGGGCTGGGCGTCGGAGGCTCGGGCGGCGGCGGAGGCTCGGGCGGCGGGCTCGGCTCCGGCGGCGGCGGAGTCGGCTTCGGCGGCGGTGGCGGAATGGGGGGTGGCGGTGGCGGAACGGGGGGCGGTGGCGGACAGGGCAGCAGCCAGGAAAGGGGCGGCGGCCAGGGGCACGGCGGCGGCCACGGCCAGTCGCCGAGGGCGGGCGCGGAGGCCGTGGCCGTCCCGGAGCCGGCGCCCGCGAGGACGAGCGCCGCGCACGCGGTCGCGGCGCTCACCCGGAGTGCGTGCAGCCTCTTCGTCACGGAGCGATCCTGCGCCCGCGCCGCGAACGGCATGAGGGCCTTGACGGTAATTCCCCTGATCGGGTGAAGATCGCGTCCGGTGACGGGACACAGGACCCCGACGGGCCCGGCGGGGGCGGTGGTTCAGGAGCCCAGCAGCGCGCCCGGGGCATCGAGCGCGGCCCGGACGGCGAAGCGCGCCGCGCCGAGCAGGGGGCCGTCTGGCCCGAGCGGAGAAGCGGTCACCGGCACGGGGGTGGCGCGGCCGTCCGCGGCGACGGCGGTGCGCCGCGCGAGTTCCCTGCGCACGGGCGGCAGGAGCCAGGGGGCGAGCCGGGCGAGCGCCCCGCCGATCACGACCTGGCCCGGGTCGAACAGGTTGACCGCGCCGGACAGCGCGATGCCGAGCGCGGCGCCGGCCTGCCGCACGGCGCGCAGGGCCCGCGCCTCGCCCGCCTCGCACCGTTCGGTCAGCGCGCCGAGCCGGACGCCTGGCCCGGGTTCCAGCCCGGCCGCGCGCAGGACGGCTTCCACGCCCGCGTACGTCTCCAGGCAGCCGCGCCCGCCGCACGTGCACGGGCGGCCCTCGGGCCGCACCGGCAGGTGCCCCAGCTCGCCGGCGAACCCGTGCGCTCCGCGCAGCAGTTCCCCTTCGAAGACCAGGGCGGCGCCGATGCCGATCTCGGCGGAGACGTGCACGAAGGTGTCGGGCCCCGCGCCGGGCGGCGTGTGGTGGGCCGACCACAGTTCCGCGAGGGCGCCGAGGTTGGCCTCGTTCTCCACGGTGACCGGGCCGAGCCCGCCGGGCAGGGCCGCCGCGAGGTCGGTGTGGTGCCAGCCGAGGTTCGGGGCCCGCAGCACCGTCGCCGCGTCGCGGGCGACCAGCCCCGGCACGGCCACGGTCAGGCCGGCCGGGCGCAGCCCGAGCGCCGCCGCCTCGCCCGCGGCGGCGCCGAGCATGTCGTCCAGCGTCCCGAGCACGCGGGCGGGCGCGCTGTCCTGGTTGCGCGTCGCGCGCGCGGTACGGACCCGCACGTCCCCGCGCAGGTCCATCACGCAGACGGCCAGGTGGTCCACGCCGATCTCGGCGCCGATACCGCACGGGCCGCGGTCGGTCAGCAGCAGCTGGGTGCCGGGTCGGCCCACGGCACCCGAACGGCCCGGGCCCCGTTCGACGAGGAGGCCGCCGCGCAGCAGCTCGTCGACCAGGGTCGAGACCGCCGCCCTGGTGAGGCCGATCTCGGCGGCGACGGCCGCCCGTGAGAGCGGGCCGCCGCCGGCCAGGGCGTGGAGCACGCGCGACAGGTTGCGCTGCCGCATCTCCTGCTGCGCCTTCGGCGCCGGCTGGGCCACGGCCGTCCTCAGCGCCGCCGCAGCAGCGCGTCCGCGTCGCCGAGCGTGGCGTCGAGCCTGGCCAGGGCCTCGTCGTCGCGCGGGACGGCCCCGTACTCGGGACCGGCCGCGGTGTCCCACTCCCGGGAGACGGCGGCCGGGTCCCGCCCGAGCAGCAGCCCGGCGGCCTGGGCGGCGGCGCCGAGGGCGACGAGTTCGTCCGCGTGCGGCACCGTCACCGGGCGGCCCGAGAGCCGCCGCACGGTCTCCCGCCAGGCGGTGCCCCGCGCGCCGCCGCCGATGAGCAGGATCGGCGCGTCCGGTTCCGCGGTGTCGTCGAGCACGAGCCCGAGCGCGCGGAGCAGGGCGAACACGGCGCCGTCGTAGGCGGCCTGGAGCAGCTGCCCGCCGGTCGTGGAGTGCCGCAGACCGTGCACGAGGCCGGACGCGTACGGCAGGTCGGGGGTGCGTTCGCCGTCGAGGAACGGCAGCACCACCGCGGACCCGCCGGGCTCGGTCGCCTCCCGGTCGAGACCGAGCAGCGCCGCGAACCGGTCGACGGCCTGGGTGCAGTTCAGCGTGCAGGCCAGCGGCAGCCACGCGCGGCCCGCGTCCGCGAACCCGGCCACGATCCCGCTCGGGTCGGCCGGCCGGCGCTCACTGACCGCGTAGACCGTGCCGGACGTGCCCAGGCTGAGCACGGGCCGGCCGGGGCCGAGCCCGAGGCCGAGCGCGCCCGCCATGTTGTCGCCCGTGCCCGCCGCGACCAGGATGCCCTCGGGCAGCGGCAGGCCCTTGGCCACCGTGCCCGCCGGCTCGCCCGGCCCGACGACGCGCGGCAGCAGGTCGGGGTCGAGGCCGACGTGCGCCAGGATCCGCTCGTCGTAGCTCTCGGTCGCCGTCGACCACCAGCCGCTGCCCGAGGCGTCGCCCCGGTCGGTCGTGCCGCCCCGCACCCCCTGGCCGGTGAGGCGTCCGGTCAGGTAGTCGTGCGGCAGGCGCACGGCCCGCGTCGCGGCGGCGGCGTCCGGCTCGTTCTCGCGCAGCCAGGCCCACTTGGTCACGGTGAACGACGCGGGCGGCACGCTGCCGGCGCGCCGCGCCCACTCCTCGGGGCCGCCGAGCTCCGCGATGAGGCGGTCGCGCTGCGGCGCGGAACGCGTGTCGTTCCACAGGAGCGCGTTGCGCACCGGGCGGCCGTCCGCGTCGAGGGTGACCAGGCCGTGCTGCTGGCCGGCGACCGAGACGGCCGCCGCCTGCTGGGCGGCGGGCCCGCACTGCTCCAGCGCCTGGGACAGTGCCCGCCACCACTGCTCGGGGTCGCTGTCGTGTTCTTCGGTCACCACGTGCGGCGCCTGGCCGCGGGCCACGACCGTGCCGGTCGCGGTGTCCACCACGAGCGCCTTGGTGGATTGCGTGGAACTGTCCACGCCGATGACGAGTGGTCCGTCCGGTGCAGCCATGAGCGCGGTCCTCTCTGACAGGCCGGGGCAGGGGCCTGGATTCCCCAGGGATGCCTGTGCATACTAATTTGTCAACGGCCATGACGAAATACTGGGGAGCGAGGAGCCGCCATGTCATTCCAGCCCACACCCGCGGACAAGTTCAGCTTCGGTCTGTGGACCGTCGGCTGGCAGGGGCGTGACCCGTTCGGCGACGCCACCCGCCCTGCCCTCGACCCGGCCGAGTCCGTCACCCGGCTCGCCGAGCTCGGCGCCTACGGTGTGACCTTCCACGACGACGACCTGATCCCCTTCGGCGCGTCGCAGAGCGAGCGCGAGGGGCACATCAAGCGGTTCAGGCAGGCCCTGGACGCCACCGGGATGGCCGTGCCGATGGCCACGACCAACCTCTTCACGCACCCTGTCTTCAAGGACGGCGCCTTCACGGCCAACGACCGGGACGTGCGGCGTTACGCGCTGCGCAAGACGATGCGCAACATCGACCTCGCGGCCGAGCTGGGCGCCGAGACCTACGTCGCGTGGGGTGGCCGCGAGGGCGCGGAGTCCGGGGCGGCCAAGGACGTCAGGGCCGCGCTCGACCGGTTCAAGGAAGCGTTCGACCTGCTGGCCGAGTACGTCACCGAGCAGGGCTACAACCTGCGCTTCGCGCTGGAGCCCAAGCCGAACGAGCCGCGCGGCGACATCCTGCTGCCCACCGTCGGGCACGCCCTGGCGTTCATCGAGCGGCTGGAGCGGCCCGAGCTGTTCGGCGTCAACCCCGAGGTGGGGCACGAGCAGATGGCCGGGCTCAACTTCCCGCACGGCATCGCGCAGGCGCTGTGGGCGGGCAAGCTGTTCCACATCGACCTCAACGGGCAGAACGGCATCAAGTTCGACCAGGACCTGCGGTTCGGAGCGGGCGACCTGAGGTCCGCCTTCTGGCTGGTCGACCTGCTGGAGTCGGCCGGTTACCAGGGCCCGCGCCACTTCGACTTCAAGCCGCCGCGGACCGAGGACTTCGACGGGGTGTGGGCGTCGGCCGCGGGCTGCATGCGCACCTACCTGATCCTCAAGGAGCGCGCCGCCGCCTTCCGCGCCGACCCCGCCGTGCAGGAGGCGCTGCGCGCCTCCCGCGTCGACGAGCTGGCCAGGCCGACCCTGGAGCCCGGCGAGACCCCGGCCGCGCTGCTCGCCGACAGCTCCGCGTTCGAGGACTTCGACCCGGAGGCCGCCGGCCGCCGCGCCATGGCCTTCGAGGCCCTGGACCAGCTGGCGACCGACCACCTGCTGGCCGCCCGCGGCTGACGCGGGACGGCCCGGCGCCGGCGCCCCCGGTTCAGGCGGCCGGGGGCGCCGTGCTGCCGCGCACCACCAGGCGGGTCGACAGTTCCGTGCGCGTGCCCTCGGGCCGGTGGCCGTCCAGCAGGCGCAGCAGGATGCGCAGCGCCGCGGCGGCCATCTCCGACAGCGGCTGCCTGACCGTGGTCAGCGCCGGCGTCGCCCACTCGGCCTGCGGCAGGTCGTCGAAGCCGACGATGCTCACGTCGCGCGGCACGCGCAGACCGCGTTCGCGCACCGCCAGGCCCGCGCCCAGCGCCATCTGGTCGGAGCACACGAACACGGCGGTCGGCGGCTGCGGCAGGGCGAGCAGTTCCCGCATCTGCCGCCGGCCGCCGGTCTCCTCGAACGATCCGTAGCGCACGTACCCGGGCGGCACGGCGAGGCCCGCGGCCGACATGGCCGAGCGGTACCCCGCCACCCGCCCCGCGCTGCACGCCTTGCGGCGGTGCCCGCCGATCACCGCGATCCGCTCGTGGCCCAGGCCGATCAGGTGCTCGGTGGCGCTCACCCCGCCCTGCCAGTTGGTCGCGCCGACGGACGGCACCCCGGCCGGCGGCTCCACGACCGGGTCGATCATCACGAACGGGATCCGGTGGTGCGCCAGCCAGGCGTGCTGGGCGGCGTCCAGCTCCGTCACGTTGAAGAGCACGCCGGCCGAACCCCGTGTGGAGAGCCGGTCGAGCCACCCGCGCGGTGGCTGCCCGCCGCGCGCGGCGGTGGCGGCGGCGGAGATCACGACGCCGAGGCCGGCCTCGTGCGCGGCCTCGTCCACGCCCAGCAGCACGGCGCCCGACCAGGGACTCGCCAGATCGTGCACCACGAGGTCGATCAGGGCCGGCGGCTGACGTGCCGCGGGCTGCGGACGGGGCACGTAGCCGAGCCGTTCCAGCACCTCCGTGACCCGGCGGCGCGTCTCGGGAGCCACGTCCTCGCGCCCGTTGGCGACCTTCGACGCGGTCGGTACCGAGACCCCGGCCGCCCTGGCCACCATCGCCAGCGTCGGCCGCCCCGACCCAGCGGAACGGACCATCCGAAATCCCCTTCCGCCCGACGACGGACCGAAAAGTTTCGGTCGTCCGGCGACGGTCCGTCGGCACGGTGAACGAGTGGCAGGCCGCATACGTTAACGCCGCTCCGAATCGCTGTGAAGCCCCGGGGAGCGGGCACGACGACGCTTGGAGCCGTTCCGCGGCCCGCGTCCCGGCCGCCAGGGGGGAGAGGGCAGGGCGGGCGGGGCGAGGGCGTTTCCCGGGGCCCGCCCGGCGGTGCCTTTCGCCGTCTTTCGCGCCGCCCGCGCGGGGCGGAACCCCCGCCGGCCGTCACGGGAGGGCGGCGGACCACTCCCGCAGCAGGGCGGCCAGCTCGGCCGGCCGTTCCTCGTGGAGGTAGTGGCCGCGGCCCTCCCACAGCAGGACCCGGGTGCGGTCGCCCGCCACCGCGCGCTCCCAGGCCGCGGCGGACGGCGAGGTGTGCACGGCGAGAGCCGGGCAGCGGCGGCGGCGCAGGTACTTCTCCGCGGCCGGCCGCAGCCCGAACGAACCGGCCGCCAGGTACATCCCCTCGCGCAAGCGGGCCAGCACCTCGGGATCCATCGCGGCGACCAGCCGCTCGTGCCGTTCCCGTACCGCGCGCGGCGCGGTGGCACCGCAGGCCCGGCGGACGAACCGCACCGCCCAGTCCGCGCCCTCGCGCCGCAGGGCCGCCAGCTCGGCGGGCAGCCGGGCGGCGGCCTCGGGACCGCCGCCGTACCCCGTCGCCAGCGTGACCACGGACCGCACCAGCGATGGGTGCTCGACGGCCAGCGCGGTCGCCACCTGGCCGCCCATGGAGTGGCCCACCGCGATCACGGGCCCGGTGGCGAGCGTCGCCAGCCAGTCGGCCAGGCCGGCCGCGATGTGCCGCGGAGTGCACGGGCCGGGGGCGAGCGGGGTGCGGCCGTGCCCCGGCAGGTCGGGGGCCAGCACGCGGTGGTGGGGGGCGAGCAGCGGCAGATGCGGCGCCCACTCGGCGCCGTCACCGCCCCAGCCGTGCAGCAGGAGCAACGGGGGCCCGCCGGCTTCGGCGGGCCGGCCCGTGTCGAGGGCGGCCGGCGCACGTGTCGCGGCGGGCCCCCGTGCGATCGGGCCGTCGGGTTCCTCGGCCACCTCGCGCCTACTCGCCGTCGCCTTCCTTCTTCCTGCGGCGGAACCAGCGCCGCTTGCGCTGCCGGGCGGGCCGCTCGCGGCGCCGTCCCGAACCCGAACCGTGTATCCAGCCGGCGGGAGGTTCGTCGGAACGCCACGGCTGCGGGGCGGGCCCGCCGTCCTTCCAGCGCTCGCGCAGCATGCGCGTCCTGGCGGTCGGCTCGCGCACCTCCGCGCCCCGGACGAAGCTCTCGTCCAGCACCACGTTGTCCCACTCGTCGGGCTGCGGGTCGTCCTGACCCCTCGGCTCCGTGCCCATCAGCTTGCCTCCCGTCCTGGCCCGGACGCGCGGGTCCCCGCGAGAACAACGTCTCGCGGGGACCCGGGGTTCCTGGAAGGGCACCGCGGCCCACCGGGCCGCGGCACCCGGGCGTCCTTCCGGACGCCGTGCGGTCCTACGAGCCGCTCTTGGTGGAGTCCGAGCTCTGCTGCTGCTCCTTGCGGGTCGCCATGAGGCTCGTGATCGTGGTCACGATCAGGACGCCGCAGATCACGCCGAGCGAGACGAAGGTGCTGATCTCGGGGACGTGCACCCCGGACTCGTGCAGCGCGTGCAGGATCAGCTTGACGCCGATGAAGCCGAGGATGATCGACAGGCCGTACGACAGGTGCACCAGCTTCTGGAGCAGGCCGCCGATGAGGAAGTACAGCTGCCGCAGGCCCATCAGCGCGAACGCGTTGGCCGTGAAGACGATGTAGGGGTCCTCGGTGAGGCCGTAGATGGCCGGGATGGAGTCGAGCGCGAAGAGGATGTCCGTGCTGCCGATCGCCAGCATGACGATGAGCATCGGCGTGATCAGGCGCTTGCCGTTCTCGTAGATCCACAGCTTGGTGCCGTGGTACTCGTCGGTGGAGGGGAAGCGCCGCTCGACCAGCTTCAGGAAGCGGTTCTCCTCGTACTCCTCTTCCTCCTCGTCGCTGCGCGCGTCCTTGATCAGCTTCCACGCGGTCCAGATCAGGAAGGCGCCGAAGAAGTAGAAGACCCAGGAGAAGCTCGCGATGAGCGCGGCGCCGGCCGCGATGAAGATGCCGCGCAGCACGAGCGCGATCAGGACGCCGACCAGCAGCACGCGCGCCTGGTACTGGGCGGGCACGGCGAACTTGGTCATGATCAGCACGAAGACGAAGAGATTGTCGACGCTCAGCGACTTCTCGGTCACGTATCCGGCGAAGAACTCACCGGCGGGGGTGCCGCCTTCGGCGACGAGCAGCCACAGGCCGAACAGGACCGCGAGCACGATCCAGATGATGGTCCAGGTCCCGGCCTCGCGGAGCGTCACCTCGTGTGGTTTGCGCCCGAAGAAGAAGTCGACGGCGATGAGTGCGCACAGCACCAACACCGTGACCACCCACATGGTCAACGAGACGTCCACTGTTCCTCCGGGTCTTCCGTATGTGTTCGATCAAACGTACTTGGCGACGTGCGTGGCGGCACACGGCCGAGGGCCACTGGGGTACCCGGCCGTGCTTGTTTCCACCACGCTCATCCCTGTTTTCCCGCAGCCCGGGCCGGCCCGTCGCGTGAGGCATGAGGGTCCGTTCCTTCCCGGTGGCCGGGCATGCCGCGGCCCCGGGGGCCGGGGCAATCGGCTGCAAGCTTAATGGAACAGTAAAGTCACGCGTGTTCGAAGCAGATAAAGATCCTGTGCCGGTCCGTGCGCTCCCGGCGGCGGCCGGTCGGCGGTCCGGGGGCCGGCCGGCACGTCTGGCATGATCTGGCCACGTGACGCCAGCTGCCGCCGGGCTGCGGTTCTACCGGGACATCTTCCGCATACCGGGTGCCCGCCCCTTCGTCGGTGCCACGCTCGTCGGCCGTCTGCCCATGTCCGCGCTGTCGCTGAGCACCGTCTTCCTCATCACCCATGTCACGGACGGCTATGCGGCGGCCGGAGCCGTGGCGGCCGGCGGAGCACTGTGCTACGCCCTCGTGGTGCCGCAGATCGGCTACGCCGTGGACCGCTTCGGCCAGTCCCGCGTGCTGCGGCCGGTGGCGGCGGCGTTCGGGGTCGCGGGAGCACTGTTCGTACTCGCCGCCCGGTCCGGCGCGCCCGGCTGGCTCCTGTTCGCGGCCGGCGCCGCCTTCGGCGCCCTCATGCCACCGCTGAGCGCCCTGGTGCGGGCCCGCTGGAGCCACATGACCGCGGCCGACACCAGCGGCACCCTGCTCAGGTCCTCCTACTCCTTCGAGTCGGTCGCCGATGAACTGATCTTCGTGATCGGCCCGCTGCTCGTCTCCACCGTCGTCCTCGTCCACCCGTCGGCCGGGGTCGTGACCGTCACGGTCTGCGGCGTCGCCGGCTGCCTGCTGCTCGCCGCCCAGCGGCGCACCGAGCCGCCCGTGCTGCCCCGCGCGCCGGGCGGCGGCCGGGCGATGTCGTCGGCGGGACTGCGCCTGGTGTGCGGGGTGTACGTGTGCACCGCCGCCATGTTCGCCGGGTGGGAACTGAGCACCATGGCCTTCGTCGACACCTACGGGCAGCCGTGGATGGTCGGCGGTGTCCTGGCCACCTACGCGGTGGGCAGCGCTGTCGGCGGCCTGTGGTACGGGGCGCGGCAGTGGCGGTCACCGCTCGACCGGCAGTTCCTGCTGGCGCTCGGCGCGGTCGTGGTCGGGGTCGGGCCGCTGTTCGCGATGCCGGGCGTGGCGGCGCTGTGGGCGTTCTCCCTCTTCTCCGGCGTCCTCGTCGCGCCCACCGTCATCGCCGGCTACAGCCTGGTGCGGCAGGGGCTGCCGGCCGCCGGCCTCACCGAGGGCATGGCCTGGCTGTCGACCGCCGTGGGTGTCGGCCGCGCCCTCGGTGTGCTGACCGTGGGCGTGGTGGCCGACGCCCACGGCGCCCGCTGGGCCTACGCGGTCACCCTCGCCTGCGGCTGCGCGGGGCTGCTGGTGGCGCTGGCCGGCGCGCGGCAGTTGCGCGCACTGGCCGCGGCCCGCTTCACCGACGCGGCCTGAGCACGTACGTCGAGCCCTCCCGGGTCGCGAACTCCGCCACGCCGGGCGCCGGGCGCCGCACGTCGACCGCCCGTTCACCGGCCTCGGTGATCTCGGGTATCTCGGTGACGTCGAGGTCGACGGCGGTACGCACGCGCGCCGTCCGGCCGAGCCGCGACAGCACCCGGGCCCGGGTCAGCGCGCCGCCCGACCAGTCGAGGGCCACCTCGAAGCCGCCGCGGGCCAGCAGGCCGCGCACCCTGCCCTCGGGCAGGGCGCCGGGCAGGGCGGGCAGCAGGCGCAGCTCGTCCGTGTGGCTCTGCACCAGCCACTCGGTGATGCCGGCGGTGGCCGCGAAGTTGCCGTCGATCTGGAACGGCGGGTGCAGGTCGAACAGGTTGGGCGCCGTCCGCTCCGGTGTCAGCTGGTCGGAGAGGAGTTTGAACGAACGGTCGCCGTCGCCGAGCCGCGCCCAGAAGTTGATCTTCCAGCCGAGCGACCAGCCGGTGCCCGCGTCGCCGCGCTGCTCCAGGGTCACCCGCGCCGCGTCGAACAGCGCGGGGGTCTCCTCGGTGATCTGATTGCTCGGGTGCAGTCCGTACAGGTGCGAGACGTGCCGGTGGTGCTGCTCGGGAGCCTGGGCGTCCCAGTCCTCCTGCCACTCCTGGAGCTGCCCCTGCGCCCCCACCCGCATGGGCGGCAGCCTGCGGGCCGCCGCCCTGGCCTCCGCGCGCAGGTCCTCGTCCACGTCGAGCAGCCGCCCCGCCGCGTCCACGGCCGCGAACAGGTCGCGCAGGATCTGGCCGTCCATCGTCGGCCCCGCGCACAGCGAGCCGCCGTCCCCGGGGTGGTGCGCGTTCTCCGGTGACACCGAGGGGCACGTCACCAGGTGCCCGGACGTGGGATCGGTCACCAGCGTGTCGAGGAAGAACCGGGCGGCGTCGGCCAGCACCGGGTAGTGCTCCCGCAGGGCCGCGACGTCACCGGTGAACCGGTAGTGCTCCCACAGGGACATCGCGAGCCACGCGCCGCCGGTGGGCCACATGCCCCAGAACGCGCCGTCCACCGGGGCGGTTCCGCGCCACGCGTCCACGTTGTGGTGGGCGACCCAGCCGCGTGCGCCGTAACTGTCCTTCGCCGTGCGGGCGCCCGCGACGCGCAGGTCCGCGAGCAGGGCGAACAGCGGCTGCCAGCACTCCAGGAGGTTGGCGGGCCCCGCCGGCCAGTAGTTCATCTCGGTGTTGATGTTGATGGTGTACTTGCAGCCCCACGGCGGGTCGGTCATGTCGTTCCACAGCCCCTGGAGGTTCGCGGGCTGGGTGCCGGGGCGGGACGAGGCGATCAGCAGGTACCGGCCGAACTGGAAGCAGAGCGCGGCGAGTTGCGGGTCGCCTCCGTCGGCGAAAGCCCGTACGCGCTCGTCCGTGGGGCGCGCGGCTGCCTCGGTCGCCGGCAGTTGGAGGTCCGCGCGCCCGAACAGCGCGCCGTGGTCGGCCACATGCCGCTCCCGCAGGCGCGGGTAGGGGCGGGCCGCGGCTCCGTCGAGGTCCGCCGTCGCGCGCCGCCGCGGGTCGCCGCTCAGGTCCTGCCAGTCGACGTGGTTCGTACCCGCGGTGACCAGCAGGGTCACCGCGTCGGCGCCGCGCACGCGCAGCCGTCCGCCGGCCGAGTCGACCGTGCCGCCCTCGGCCACCGCGCGGGCCAGTGCCGTGAAGCGGACGCGGCCGGCCACCCCGCCGTAGTCCTCGCCGCGGCCGGTCAGTTCGATCGTCGTGGCGTCGGGGGAGGAGGAGCCGGTGGCCAGCGGGCTGTCGAAGGACGCGGTGAACGACACCGCGCCGGGCGCGTCGGCGGTCAGCCGCACGGCGACGACCTGGTCCGGCGCGCTGGCCAGCACTTCGCGCCGGTACCGTACGCCGGCTCGCGTGTACTCCACCGTGTGCACGGCCGTGGCCAGGTCGAGTTCGCGCCGGTAGTCGGTGACCTGCCCGTCCCGGTCGGCCGCCTCCTCCCGTTCCCCCGGTTCCGCTGCCCGGGTGAAGGCCAGCCGCAGGCTGCCGACCGTCTGGTACGGCGGCTGCTTGACGGGCACGCCCATGAACGCGTCGTCGACGAGCCGCTGCGCGGCGTCCCACTCGCCGGCGAACACCAGGCGTCTGATCTCGGGCAGCGCCCCGAGCGCGGCGGGGTTGTCGAAGGTGTGCGGGCCGCCGGCCCATATCGTGTCCTCGTTGAGTTGCAGCTCCTCCGTCGCCGTGCCGCCGTGCACCATGGCGCCGAGCCTGCCGTTGCCGACGGGCAGGGCCTCCAGCCAGGTGCGTGCGGGCCGTGGGTACCACAGGCGGTGCGGGGTCGTATCCATGGCGTGCGGGCCTTTCGACGCGGAGCGGGCGACGGACCGGCCGGGCCGCGTGTCCGGTCTGTGAACGCCTCCCGGCCGCAAGGGGATTCTGCCACCCGCCCCGTGGCGGCGAGCCGGGCGGCGGGCGGGACCGGGGCTCAGCGCCCGGCGCGGCCGAGCGGCAGGTCGGCCCAGACGACGTGGCCCTCGCCCGCGAGCCCGCGGCGCACGCCCCACATCCGGGCCAGGGCGCACACCAGCAGCAGGCCCCGCCCGCCCTCGTCGTCCCGGTCCGCCTGCCGCACCCGCCGCTCCGGCCCCTGGCCCGCGCCGGCGACGGCGACGCGCAGCAGGGGGCCGCCGGCGCGCAACTCGCAGCCGATGGTGGCGCTCTCGGTGTGCCGCAGCGCGTTCGTGACCAGCTCGGAGATCACCAGGGCGGCGTTCTCGCACGTCTCCTGCGTCGCCGCCCAGGCCATGAGCTGCCCCCGGGTCCGTCTGCGGGCCTCCGCGGGTGAGGTGTCCGCCGCGGGCAGCAGGAACCGCAGTCGCTGGTCCGGGTGAACCGTGCTCCCGGCGCGCATGAGTGGCTGAGGGACCGAGGAGAAGAACACCGTTCTACTGTGCGGTCTGTCCCTCTCATCCGGCAAGAGGCATCCTGCAAATTACAAAATCGTTGGTGTCAGTCTGTCGGTGCCGCTGACGGTCTGGCAGACTTCTTCCCGATGGCGGCAGTTGGAGGGTGGTGCCCGTGGCCGGCGGACAGGTCAGCGGAGCGGCGACCGTGCTGCGGCTCGTGCTGGGCAAACGGCTTCAGGACCTGCGCGAGGCGGCCGGGGTCTCGTTCGACGAGGCGGCCCGGGCGCTCGATGTGACCCACGCCACCATCCGCCGGATGGAGAAGGCGCAGGTGGGTCTCAAGATCCCCTACGTGGAGAAGCTGCTGCGCGTCTACGGGGTGACGGAGCAGGAGGACATCGACGCGTTCCTCCGCCTCGTCCGCGAGGCCAACCAGCCCGGCTGGTGGCACCGCTACCGCGACGTCCTGCCCGACTGGTTCACGGCGTTCATCAGCCTGGAGGCCGAGGCCGACCAGATCCGCGCCTACGAGCCGCACTACATGCCAGGGCTGCTCCAGACGGAGGCGTACGCCGAGACGGTGCTCCGCGCCGGTCTCCCGCACGCACCCGCCCGCGAGATCGAACGGCTGGTGGCGCTGCGCATGGACCGCCAGGAGCTGCTGGCAGGTCCCCGGCCGCCGCTGCTGTGGATCGTGCTGGACGAGACGGTGATGCGCCGGCCGATCGGGCGTCCTGAGGTCATGCGCGACCAGATCACCCGACTGATCGAGAGCACCGCGTCACCGCATGTCAGGCTCCAGATCATGCCCTTCTCCGCGGGGCCGCACCCGGCCATGTACGGCCCCTTCCACCTGTTCCGGTTTCCGCTGCCCGAGCTGTCCGACGTGGCGTGCGCGGAGAGCCTGGCCGGCGCCGTGTACTTCGACCAGCGCGACGACGTCTCGGCGTTCCGCGAGGCGCTGGACCGGATGTGCGCACAGGCCGCGCCGGTGCACCGCACCGAGGCCATCCTGAGTGGTATTCGCAAGGAGATCTGAGCATGGAGCGCATCTACAACGGCATGCCGGCCAAGCACTTGGGCACCGAGGGCTGGGCCAAGCCGTGGAGCGGCGGCAACGGCGGAAGCTGCGTCGAGGTGATGAGGCTCCGGGACGGACGAGTGGCCTTGAGGCAGTCGACCGATCCCGACGGGCCGGCGCTGATCTGCACCCATCACGAGATCCGGCGATTCATCCAAGGGGTGAAATCCGGGGAAGCGGACTTTCTGCTCGTGTGACCGCGGGGAGGAGCGGGCGCGGTGTCCACCCACGGGGGGGCGGACACCGCGCCCGCGTCGAACACACAGAGGACGGAGCACGCTGTGAACGAGATGGGCTTCTCGGCCGAACAGATCGACACCAGCCGCGCGCATCCCGCGCGTATGTACGACTATTTCCTCGGTGGGCAGGACAACTACGAGGTCGACCGGGAGGCGGCCGAGCGCATCATGCGGCTGCTGCCCGACATCGAGATGGCGGCGCGCGAGAACCGCGGCTTCCTGCGCCGGGCCACCAGGGCCGTGGCCCGGCGCGGCATCGGCCAGATCATCGATGTCGGGACCGGTATACCCACCTCGCCGAACACCCACGAGATCGCCCGCGCGGTCAACCCGGACGTCCGGGTGGCCTACGTCGACAACGACCCGATCGTCAGCACCTACGCGGGAGCCAAGCTCGTCAACGACGGCAACGCGGCGTTCGCCCTCGCGGACCTGCGCGACCCCAAGGCCGTGCTCGACAGCCCGGCCGTCGCCCGGCTCATCGACTTCGGGCAGCCGGTGGCACTGCTCCTCGTGGCGATCCTCCACTTCGTGGACGACGCGTCCGACCCGGCCGGCATCGTGCGCGCGCTGACCGAGCCGCTGGCGCCCGGCAGCGTGCTGGTCCTCAGCCACGGCACCATGGACTTCCACGACTCCGAGCGGATCGACCAGGTGCGCGAGGTGTACGCGGACTCCACGGCGAACCTGACGCCGCGCCCACTGAGCGAGATCGCCGCCTACTTCGACGGGTTCGACCTCATCGATCCCCCCGGGCTCGTCCAGCCGCCGTTCTGGCAGCCGGACGCCCCGGTGCCCGACGACCCGATGCTGCGCGGGCTGGGGTTCTACTGCGGAGTCGGCGTCAAGCGCTGACCGCGGGGGGCGTGTGCCGCTGGGCACGCGCCCCCCGCCTGGCTCAGCCCGCCGGGGACTCCGGCGCGACCTCCCGGAACGACAGGGAGAACTCGGCCGCCCCGGCGGCGAGGAGGTACTGCGGCAGCGGCCCGGGGCCGCAGGACTGGCTGCCGATCCCCTGCTGCCCGTGGTCGAGGTTGACCCACACCGCGTCGCCGGGAACCAGGTCCGTGGTGTGCGAGGCGGCGTCGAGCTGCTCGCTCGTCCAGCGCCGCGCGGTGAACCAGAACGGTGCCGAGCCCGCCCTCATCCGCAGTCCCGAGCCGTCCGCGGTGCGCAGTTCGGCCCAGCGGACATCGGCCCGCGCCCCGTTCTCCTGCGGTCGCACGTACGGCGTCTGAAGTGCGTCGACCGGCAGTTCCCAGCGGCCGAGCGCCGCGGCGGCGCGGGTGTCCGGGTACGCCTCGCCCGGTCCGCCACCGAACCAGGCGGCGCGCCCGAACGCCGCCGGCAGTCCCAGGCGCAGCCCGAGCCGGGGGAGCGGGCAGGGCCAGTCGCCCTCCGCCGTCACCGCCACGTTCAGCCACAGCTCGTCCCCGGTCGCGCTCCACCGGTACTCGGTGCGCAGTCCGGCGTCGGTCGCGGCCGGCGCGACGCGCGTGCGCACGGTGAGGGTGCCGTCCTCCAGGCTCACGCCGTCGAGACGGTGGCGCACGCGGTGCAGGCCGAGTTCGCGCCAGCGCATGCCGTACCTGGCCTCCTCGTGCCAGGAGGCGCCGAGGTCGTTGTCGGTGGGCGCGCGCCACACGTCCAGGCGCGGCGCCGACACGGGGACGAGGCCGCCGAGCCGCGTCAGGGCGCCGGTGGCGGCGTCGAACTCCGCCGGCCCGAGCGTGATCGTGCCGTCCGCGCGCCGGCCGGCGACGGCGAGCGCGGGCGCCGGGGCCGCGCGCCGCCGGTGACCCGAGGCGGCGATCTGCCCCCAGGCCACGACGTGGCCCGCGGCGGCCCACGCGGTGTCCCGGGCGAGCACCGCGCGCACGGTCCACACGGACTCGCCCTCCGCGCCGCCGCCCGCCGCGGGGGCCGGCGGCAGCGCGATGTCGGCCGACTCGCCGGGGGCCAGGGGCGGGACGTCGAGCAGGCCTCCGCCCAGGCGTTCGCCGTCGGTCTCGAAGACCCACTCGAAGGCCAGGTGGGACAGGTCGGCGAAATCGTGGCCGTTGCGCACGGTGAGCGTGCCGCGCCCGGCGTCGCCGGTGATGCGCACCGGTTCGATGACCTTCTTGTACTCAAGCAGCCCGGGCGAGGGCGTGCGGTCGGGGAACAGCAGGCCGTCGCACACGAAGTTGCCGTCGTGCACCTCTTCGCCGAAGTCGCCCCCGTAGGCGAAGTAGGTCCGCCCGTCGGGCGTCCGCTTCGGCAGCCCGTGGTCGATCCACTCCCAGACGAAGCCGCCCTGGAGTCGCTCGTAGGTCTCGAACAGCCGTTGGTACTCGGAGAGCCCGCCCGGTCCGTTGCCCATGGCGTGCGCGTACTCGCACAGCAGGAACGGGAGCGACCGCCTGCGGGCGTCGAGGTCCGGGTCGGCCAGCGGTTCCTCCTCGCGGCGCCCGATCAGCTCGACCTCGGCGTGCGAGGCGTACATCCGCGAGTAGAAGTCGCTGTCCGGGTACGTGCTGTCGTTCTCGTAGTGCAGCGGGCGGGAGGGGTCGCGGTCCCGGATCCAGCGGGCCATGGCGCCGAGCCCCGCGCCGCCCCCGCTCTCGTTGCCCAGCGACCAGATCACGACGGAGGGGTGGTTCTTGTCCCGCTCGACCATGCGCCGGGCGCGGTCGACGAGGGCGGGGGTGAACCGCTCGTCGGTGACGGGATTGCCGCGCCACTCCGGGAAGAAGCTGAAGCCGTGGGTCTCCAGGTCGCATTCGTCGATGACCCACAGGCCCAGTTCGTCGCACAGGTCGAGGAACGCGGGATGCGGCGGGTAGTGGCTGGTGCGGACGGCGTTGATGTTGTGCCGCTTCATCAGCAGGATGTCCTGCCGCATGGTCTCGACGTCCACCGCGCGCCCGGCCTCGGGGTGGAACTCGTGCCGGTTCACGCCGCGGAAGAGGACGCGCCGGCCGTTGGCCCGGAACACCCCGTCCCGCACGACCACCGTGCGGAAGCCGATGCGCAGCGGAATCCGCTCGCCCGCGGTGGCGAGCACGCCGTCGTACAGGCGCGGGGTCTCGGCCGTCCACGGCTCGACGGGAACGGATGCCTCCTCGCCGGTTTCGAGGTCGAGGCCGAGCTCGGGCACGGTCACCCGCCCCTGCGGCGCGCTGTCCACGCGCAGGGTGCCGCGGCCGGTGGTGTGGTCGTAGCCGGCGTGGACGAAGAAGTCGGCCGGCGCGTGCTCGGGCCTGTGGTGCAGGCCGACCTCGCGGAAGATGCCCGGCAGCCACCACATGTCCTGGTCCTCCAGGTAGGACCCGGCCGACCACTGGTGGACGCGGACGGCGAGCACGTTGCCCGCCGGCCGCAGCAGGTGGCCGACCGCGAACTCGTGGGGCAGCCTGCTGCCCGTGAACGTGCCGAGTTCCCGCCCGTTGAGCCACACCCGCGCGCAGGACTCCACACCCTCGAAGCGCAGCACGGTCTCGCCGTCCGCGGGCCAGTCGGGAGGCAGGTCGAAGACCCGCCTGTGGTCGCCGGTCGGGTTCTCGGTGGGGACCCGGGGCGGGTCGACGGGGAAGGGGTACTGCACGTTCGTGTAGGCCGGAGCGCCGTGGCCCTGGAGGACCCAGTGGCCCGGGACCGCCACCTCCGACCAGCCGGCGAGGTCGGCGTCGTCCGCGACGAAGCCGGTACCCGTTCCCTCCGCGGTGTCCGCGAGCCGGAACTGCCACGTGCCGTCGAGGGAGAGCCGCACCGCGTCGGAGGCGGCGTACCAGGCGCGGGCGGGGAGCGTTCCGCTGCCGGGGGAGTGGTCCTCGTAATAGGGGAGCCGGGCGTCCTCGGACCGGGTGTCCATGGGTCTCCTCTGACGTGCGGGTGCGGCCGGGCGCCGGGCCGCCGGCGAAGCCGGGGCAGCCGGCAGGTGTTGATATCTGTGCTTCGCTGTTCGATCACGCTAGAACGTGTGGAGGCGATCCGACAAGCCCCTCCGCCCGGGGGAACTCCAGGTGGGGGCGGGGGGAAGCGGTCGCGTTGTGCCGTCACCCGCGCCGGAGCCGGTCGTTCCTGTTCATGAGTGCGCAACATCCTTGGCATGAGCACGACTTGGCGAGGGTAAGGCGCTCATGCACGACTCGTCCCCCACAGACCTTCTCTGGGAGGTTCCATGAAGCTGCGCCGCTGTCTGACGGTTGCCGCCACCGCGGTCGCCGCCCTCGGCGTGACCGCACTCGGGCCCGCGGCGGCCTCCGGCCAGGAGACCCCTGCCGCCGCCGTGGAGTACGTGGCCCTCGGTGATTCCTACGCCTCCGGTGTCGGCGCCGGCAGCTACGACGGCAGCAGCGGTGACTGCCGCCGCAGCACCGTCGCCTATCCCGAGTTGTGGGCCGATGCCAACGCGCCCGCCTCGTTCGACTTCACCGCGTGCTCCGGCGCGCGCACCACCGACGTCCTGAACAACCAGCTCGGCCCCCTCGACGCGAACACCACCCTCGTCAGCATCAGCATCGGCGGCAACGACGCCGGCTTCGCGAGCACCATGCAGACCTGCGTGCTCCAGGGCACCAACGCCTGCGTGTCCGCCGTCGCCACCGCCAACACCTACATCACCAACACCCTGCCCGGCCGCCTCGACACCGTGTACGAGGCCATCAGCACCCGCGCCCCCAACGCCGAGGTCGTCGTTCTCGGCTACCCCCGCATGTACGAACTGGACGGCAGCTGCTGGCTCGGCATCAGCGAGCAGTCCAGGGCCGCGATCAACGGAGCCGCGGACAACCTCAGCGAGGTGATCGGCAAGCGCGCCGCCGACCACGGATTCACCTACGGCGACGTCAGGCCGGCGTTCACGGGCCACGAGATCTGCTCGGGCGACTCGTGGCTGCACAGCGTCACCTGGCCGATCGGCGACTCCTACCACCCGACGGCCGAGGGTCAGTCCGGCGGCTACTACCCGGTGTTCGAGAACCTCGCCTGACGGCGGCTCGCGCCAGGGAAGCCACCCTCGGTACCGGTCCGGTCGCCGTCCCCGCCGCCGAGCGCGGCGTTCAGGGCGGCGGCCGGGTCCGTCTCGGCCGGCCCCGCCGGCCACCAGCGCCCCCGCTCCTTGCGGAACGGCCACCACCGGCCCTCCGCGTCGCACCGCACCTGCACGCCCGCGCCGACCACCGTCCACCGGCCGCCGCCCCCGCGCAGCACCGGGCGGGTGTCCTCGCCCGCCCAGGCCGAGGCGAGCAGGTCGAGCGCCCCCGCGGGCACCGTGGCCGGCGGCGCGTCGAGCACGGCGAGCGCCGCGCGCCCGCCGAACCGCCAGGCCCGCACGGCCACTTCCATCTCCACCGGGGAACGACCGCAGCCGCGTGCCAGCCGCGCGGCGACGCGCGGCTCGGGGGCGTGGGCCGCCAGCCGCACCGCGTCCTCCCACAGGCCGAGCGGAGCGGGCACCGCCGCCTCCGCGTGACCGGGCCCGAGAGCGGCGGCGAGCAGCCGGGCGCACCGCGCCGCCGTTCCCGCCACCAGGAACGCCAGCGCCTCGACGTCCAGTCCGTCCGCCGGCGGGACGCCGCCGCCGAGCGCGGGCCCGGCCCCGGGCTCCGGCACGGCCGGCGGCGGCGCCGGCAGCGGCACGGGTCCTGCCGCCCACCGCGCGAACGCCTCGGCCGCCGGTACCCCGGGCGGCGGCCCGGCCGCCCCGGCGGGCGCGGCCCCGGCCGCGCTGCGCCGCTGCACCTCCTCGGTCAGTTCCCGCTCGCCGCGCCCGCGCAGCAGCAGCAACAGGAACGGATCGGCGTCCAGCAGCCGCGCCACCTGGTAGCTGAGCGCGGCGGTGTGCGCGCAGTGGTCCCACTCGCCGCACTCGCACTCCGGCTCCAGGTCGCCGATGCCCGGCAGCAGGTCGACCCCCGCCGCCTCGGCGTCCGCCACGAGCTGGGGCGACATCTCCCGGTCGAGCAGCGCGGCGATGTGCCCGCCCTCGCCCGCCACCGTGTGCAGGAACCGGTCCCACTCGGCGGCGGTCAACTGCCGCAGCAGCACGTCCGCGCGGTGACCGACGCCGTCCCTGCCCCTGACCACGGCGGTCAGCCGTCCCGGCCGCACGGACACGGCGCCCACCGCCCCGGCCCTCGCGTGCCGGCGCCCCTGCCGCAGCCGACCGCCGTCCAGCGCGGTGTCCTCCAGCGCCTTCAGCCAGCTCCTGCCCCACCAGGTGGCGGCGAACCCCTGCCCGCGGGCGGGCGGCAGCGCCCGGAGGACGAGCTCGTCCGGCGTCGTCGCACTCATCGCGTGCCCGCGGGACGGTCGGCCGTGCGCAGGGCCACCAGCTCGGCGAGTTCGGCGTCGGACAGCTCCGTCAGGGCGGTCTCGCCCGAACCGAGTACGGCCTCGGCCAGCGCCTTCTTGCGGGCCAGCAGGTCGGCGATGCGCTCCTCGACCGTCCCCTCCGCGATCAGCCGGTGCACCTGCACCGGCCGGTCCTGCCCGATCCGGTGCGCCCGGTCCGTCGCCTGCGACTCGACCGCGGGGTTCCACCAGCGGTCGAAGTGCACCACGTGCTCGGCCCGCGTCAGGTTCAGCCCGGTGCCCGCCGCCTTCAAGGACAGCAGGAAGACCGGCGCCTCGCCCGCCGAGAACGCCCGCACCAGCTCCTCCCGCCTGGCCACCGGAGTGCCGCCGTGCAGCAGCAGGGTGCCGACGCCCCGCCCCTCCAGGTGGGCGCGCAGCAGCCGGGCCATCCGCACGTACTGGGTGAAAACCAGCACGCTCGCCCCCTCCGCGAGGATCGTGTCGAGCAATTCGTCCAGCAGTTCCAGTTTCCCCGAACGGCCCGCCAGGCGCGGCTCGTTCTCCTCTTTCAGGTACTGCGCGGGGTGATTGCAGATCTGCTTCAGCGAGGTCAGGAGTCGCACCACCAGGCCGCGCCTGGCCAGGCCGTCCGCCTCCGACACGGCGGCGAGGCCCTCGCGGACGGCCGCCTCGTACAGCGCGGCCTGCTCGGCGGTGAGCGCGACGGCGCGGTCCGTCTCGGTCTTGGGCGGCAGTTCCGGCGCGATGCCGGGGTCGGACTTGCGGCGCCGCAGCAGGAAGGGCCTGACGAGGCGGGCGAGCCGTTCGGCGGCGGCCGGGTCGGTGCCGCCCTCGACGGCGTCCGCGTAACGGCTCCTGAACGTGCCGAGACCGCCGAGCAGTCCAGGCGTGGCCCAGTCGAGAACGGCCCACAGCTCGGAGAGGTTGTTCTCCACCGGGGTCCCGGTGAGCGCCACGCGGGCCCGGGCGGGGATCGCCCGCAGGGCCCTGGCCGTGGCGGCATGCGGGTTCTTCACGTACTGCGCCTCGTCCGCGGCCACCAGCGACCAGTCGACGGCGGCGAGCCGTGCCGCGTCCCGCCGCATCGTGCCGTAGGTGGTCAGGACCACCTCGCCCGCCGCCGCCCCGTCCAGGTCCCGTGCGGCTCCGTGGTACCTGCGCACCGCGGTACCCGGGGCGAACCTGCCGATCTCCCGCTGCCAGTTGCCGAGGAGCGAGGCCGGGCAGACCACGAGCGCCGGGCCGGCTGTCGCCGCCGCCTCCTGACGTCGCAGGTGCAGGGCGATGAGCGTGACCGTCTTGCCGAGACCCATGTCGTCGGCCAGGCACGCGCCGAGCCCCAGCGACGTCAACCGGTGCAGCCAGTCGAGGCCGCGCAGCTGGTAGTCGCGCAGGGTGGCCGACAGCCCCGCGGGCGCCGCGCCCGGCCGGCCGGCCGAGTCCGCGGACTCTGCGAGCCGGTCGCGCAGCGCGGCGAGCCGGCCGGTCGCGGTCACCTCGACGCGTTCGCCGCCGACCTCGGCGACGCCGGTGAGCGCGGC
Organism: Streptomyces marincola; assembly: GCF_020410765.1. Lineage (NCBI taxonomy): Bacteria > Bacillati > Actinomycetota > Actinomycetes > Kitasatosporales > Streptomycetaceae > Streptomyces > Streptomyces marincola. The sequence goes on from NZ_CP084541.1 coordinate 6,536,676, forward strand.
GCCGAGCGCCTCGACCGCCGTCATCTTCCGCTCCCGCCGCTCCCGCGCCCGGCGCACGTCCTCCGGCGCGACGAGCACCCACTGGTCGCGCAGCCGCACCACGGGCCGGGCCGCTTGCGCGAGCCGGTCCAACTCCTCGCGCGTCAGCGCGGTGCCGCCCACGGAGAAGCGCCAGTCGAGGGAGAGCATCGCGCCCGGGGACAGCGGCGGCTGCCCGGCGGCCGTCCGTCGCCGGTCCGTGTTCTCGGCGTTCTCGGTGTTCTCGGGGTTCTCGGGTTCGCCGACCACGGCCCGCGCGGTGAGGCCGCGCACCAGCTCGCGCGGCCAGTGGACCTCGATCCCGGCGGCGGCCAGGGCTCGCGCCACGGGCGCGCCGAGCAGCTCGCCGATCTCGTCGTCGGCGAGGGCGACCGCGTCGGGCACGGCGGCCGAGAGCAGCGGTGCCAGGGCGCCCCACGCGTGCACCGCGCGGCGCAGCGCCAGGAGCGCGTCGGTCCGCGCCCGGGACCCGAACGAGGCAGCCGCCGGTGACGTTCCCGCCCACACGTCGGCGGCATCGGCGACCAGACCGGGCTGATTGAGGCTGTGCAGCTGGAGCACCGCGCGGAACTCCGGGCCCGTCCCTGAATCGTCCCGGCCCACCGGGGCCATCGTCTCGACGCGCAGCGACAGGCGGACCCCGGCGTCCTGCCCGGCGGCCACACCGTCGGCCCACGGCCGCTGGCCGGGGAGCCGCCGGGCCGCCGGCGCGGCGAACGCGGGGCCGCCCGCGGCGAGCGCCGCGGCCGGGGTGCGCGGCAGCCCGTCGGCGACCGCGTCGAGAAAGCCGCGCAGCAGCGTCTCGGGGTCCGGCAGCAGGAGGCCGCCGTCGTCGTCCGCGTGGGGGAGGGGGACGGCGTGGGCCCGCGGCGGCATGGCGTGCGCCAGGTCGCGCACGCGGGCCGCGTCGGCGGCGTCAAGCGGGCCGAGCCGCCACGCGTCGTGGTCCTCGGCGGTGAGCCCGGGCAGCAGCCGCCCGCGCGCGGCCAGTTGGAGCGCCAGCACCGCCGCGGCCCCCCAGCAGGCGGCGGCCGGATCGGCGCCGGCGGTGGCGCGGGCCCGGGTCAGCACGGGCACGGCGGTCGCGACCGGAAGCAGGAGGGCGGGCACCGTTCGGCCGCGGACCGTGCCGTCCGGGTCCGGCAGCACGACCGTGAGGTCCTCGAACCGCTCGTGGTCCGGCACCGGCCGGCTCCCGTCCGGGCGCCAGAACGCCACGCGCGAGGCCCTGGGCGGGTCTGCCGGGAGAAAGACGGCCGCGCAGGCGGCGAGTGCGGACACGTGGGCGGGGGCGACGGGGCCGGAGGTCACAGCGCTGACGCACTCCTCGGGGTGACGGGCGGCGCGTGCGGCGCCGAGGGTACCCCAACGCGGCGCCGTGCCGGAAACGACGCCCGATCGGCGGGACGAACGGGCACCCGGATGGGGGGGTTGAGTACACCCCCGGTCCGGGGGCTCGTGCCATGGCGGGCGGCGGGCCGGTGTTCCTAGGTTGCTTGGAGAGCGTTCCCGAGGAGCGTTCACCGACGAGATCACCAGTCCGGAGAGGCCATGCCTGAGACTTCCGCCGCCCCGCCACGCACCCGTCCCCGGCTGGAGCGGGCGGACGAGTTCGCTCCTCTCCTGCGGCAGGTCAAGGGGCGGGAGCTGCTCGCCCGCCGCACCGGCTGGTACGCGGCGGGCATCGCGATCGACCTCACGGTGTTCGCGGCCCTCGTCGCCGGCGTCGTGCTGGTGGGCGACTCGTGGTGGACGATCCTGCTCGCCGTTCCGCTGGCCCTGTTCTCGACCCGCATCGCCTTCTTCGGCCACGACGCGGGGCACTCGCAGATCGCGGCCTCCCGGCGCGTGAACCGCGGGCTGGGGCTGGTGCTCGGCAACCTGCTGCTCGGCATGAGTTCCGCGTGGTGGAACGACAAGCACAACCGCCACCACGCGAACCCCAACCACCTCGACAAGGACCCCGACGTCGGCGAGGGCGTCATGGTCTGGACGCAGGCCCAGGCGGCCAAGCGCGTCGGCTTCGCCCGCTGGCTCACGCGCAACCAGGCGCGGCTGTTCTTCCCGCTGCTGCTGCTCGAAGGCATCGCCCTGAAGGTCGCCAGCGTCCAGATGGTCGCCTCCGACAAGGGGTGGGACCGCCAGGGCAGGGCCCGCTTCGTCGAGGGCCTGCTGCTCGCCCTGCACCTCATCGGCTACGTGGCGCTCCTCGCGACGACCATGAGCCTCGGCAAGGCGCTCCTCTTCGCGTTCGTCCACCAGGCGCTCTTCGGCCTCCACCTCGGGTCCGTCTTCGCCCCCAACCACAAGGGCATGGAGATGCCCGACCCGGCCGGTGAACGCTGGGGCCACCTGCGCAGGCAGGTCCTCACCTCGCGCAACGTACGCGGCGGGCGTGTCACCGACTGGATGATGGGCGGCCTCAACTACCAGATCGAGCACCACCTGTTCCCGAGCATGCCCCGCCCGCACCTGCGCATCGTCCGGCCCGTGGTCCAGCAGTACTGCGCCGAGACGGGCGTGCGGTACACGGAGACCGGCCTGATCGACTCCTACCGGCAGGCGCTGACCCACATGCATGAGGTGGGCGCCCCGCTGCGGAAGGGCTGAGCCCGGGGGCGGGGCGTTCCGCACGGCACGGTGGACACTGGACGCAGGTTCCCGTAACGAAGGCGGCGGCCCCGCCGCCGAGGAGGTAGCACGATGTCGCGTGGCGGAAAGGTGGCCATCGGCGCGGTGGCAGCCGGCCTGGTGCTGTGGGCCCTGACCAACTTCTGGATCGCGGCGCTCGTGATCTTCGGCGTGCCGGCCGCCGCCTACCTGATGCTCGACGCCCCGCAGCGGCGCCGGCTGCGCCGGGCCGGGCGCAAGGAGCTCGGCCGCTGAGAGACAGCGCGACGGCGCGCCGATGCCGGGCCCCCGCGGCGGGCCCGGCCGGGTGCGCCGCACCCGGTTCCCCCTCCCCGGTGGCGAGACCCACCGGACGGAGCGGTACGGTCCCTTCCGGATAGCGGTACCGCACAGGTGGTTGCCCACAGCCTCTTACTGGGGAAGGCTGACACAGCAGTCGCCTTACGAGAAGGGGGAGCTGGGGATGGCACTGAGTACCACGCTGGACTGGCTGCTCGACGACCTGGCGCAGCGCCTGCCGCGCGTGCGGCACGTGCTGCTCCTGTCGAGTGACGGGCTGGTCACCTCGGTGAGCCGGGGGCTGAAGCGGAGCAGCGCGGAGCACCTCGCGGCCGTCGCCTCGGGGCTGCACAGCCTCGCCAAGGGGGTGGGCAAGCACTTCAGGTGCGGCGATGTCCGGCAGACCATGATCGAGTTCGACGACGGAGTGCTGTTCGTGACGGCGGCGGGGGACGGTAGCTGTCTGTGTGTCCTGACGGGTGCCGACGCCGACGTCGGGCAGGTCGGGTACGAGATGACGCTGCTGGTGAACAAGGTCGGCGAGCACATGGGCCTCGCCGCGCGCGACATCACCTGAGGCGCAGCGCCACCGCTTGATTACACAGGGTTGCGAAATCGACTCCCTCTGGCTACAGTGATTACACAGAGTAATCGCCCGGGAGGGAGTCTTCTCATGTCCGTCACCGCCGTCACCGCACCTCACCCGCACACCGGAGCCGGCGCGTCCCGCCCGCCCGCGGACGCGACGCGCCGGCCGTCCTCCGGCGCCGGCGTCCGGCGCCCGCCCGGCGGCCTCCGGTGCGGGCCCGCCACCCGGCGCGACGACCGGCGGCCCCTCCCCGGGGGCCACCGGGGGCCGATGCCGGACGGCCCGCCGGAGCGCCCCGCCCTGCTGAACGCCACGCGTGGCGCGGAGCTGCTCCGCATCGGCACGGCGCGCTTCGCCCGGCTGGCGAGGGCCGGCTGCTTCGACCCGGTGGACCTCAGGCCGAGCCGGTACCGCGTCATCATCTGGCTCTACCCGCCGGACGAGCTGCGGGCCTTCGCGGAGCGCTCTCCCGAACTGCTCACCGGGCCCGCGCCCGACCGGCTGCGCACACGGCTGCGCCGCGGCACCGACCTCAGGCCCGTGCGCTGGCGCCACCGCCGCACCGCCCGGCTCGCCCACCGGGCGGCGGACCCCTGGAGCAGGGCGGCGGCCCTCTGCGCCGTGCTCGACCCGCCCGATGTGGCCGCCGAGGTCCCCGACCGGCACGAGCGCGACCTCCTCCAGCGGCTGCGCCCGCGCCTGATCGACATCCCCCTGACCGCCGAGCAGCGCGCCCTCGTCGCGCCGCTGCTCACCGCGGCCGACCCGGACGAGGCCCGTGTCTACCGCGACGCGCTGAGGGCGGCGCTCAGGACGGCGAGATCCGTCGTGCCCCTGCCGGGGGCGGCCGTCACAGCTGCCCGACGGCCATGACCTTGAGCACGGCCCGGCCCTCCGCGTCCGACGCCGTCAGGTCCACCTCGGCGGAGATGCCCCAGTCGTGGTCGCCCGCCGGATCGGCGAAGGTCTGCCGCACCCGCCACAGGCCGTCCTCCGGGCGTTCCTCGATGTGCAGCAGCCGCGGACCCCTGGCGTCCGGACCGGTGCCGATCTCGTCGTATTCCTGCCAGTAGCCCTCCAAGGCCGCCGCCCAGGCATCCGCGTCCCAGCCCGAGTCCCCGTCCAGCGCGCCCAGTTCGTCCGTCCGGTCCAGAGCCGCCAGCTCCACCCGGCGGAACAGCGCGTTGCGCACCAGCACCCGGAAGGCGCGCGCGTTCGCCGTCACCGGCCGCACCTGGTCGGCCCGCTCCTGCGCCTCGGTGGCGTCCTCGGCCTCCGGGTTCGCCAGCTGCTCCCATTCGTCGAGCAGGCTGGAGTCCACCTGGCGCACCAGTTCCCCCAGCCAGGCGGTGATGTCCTGGAAATCCTCCGACTTCAGATCCTCGGGGACCGTGTGCTCAAGCGCCTTGAACGCACCGGCGAGATAACGCAGCACGATGCCCTCGGTCCGCGCCAACTCGTAGTACGACACCAGCTCGGAGAACGTCATGGCCCGTTCGTACATGTCCCGCACCACCGACTTCGGGGACAGAGGATGATCCCCGACCCACGGATGGCTCCTGCGGTAGAGCCCGAACGCGTGGAACAGCAACTCCTCAAGCGGGCGCGGATGGCTGATGTCCATCAGCCGTTCCATCCGCTCCTCGTACTCGATCCCCTCGGCCTTCATGGCGGCGACCGCCTCGCCCCGTGCCTTGTTCTGCTGTGCCGCGAGGATCTGACGCGGATCGTCCAGCGTCGACTCCACGACGGAGACCATGTCGAGCGCGTAGGACGGCGACTCGGGATCGAGCAGTTCGAACGCGGCCAGCGCGAACGTCGACAGCGGCTGGTTCAGCGCGAAGTCGGCCTGGAGATCCACCGTCAGCCGGACCGTACGGCCCTGCTCGTCCGGCTCGTCCAACTGCTCGACGATGCCGCCGTCCAGCAGGGAACGGTAGATCGCGATCGCCCGGCGAATGTGCCGCAACTGCTGCCGGCGCGGCTCGTGGTTGTCCTCCAGCAGCCGCCGCATCGCCGCGAACGCGTCGCCCGGCCGCGCGATGACGGCCAGGAGCATCGCGTGCGTCACACGGAACCGCGACGTCAGCGGCTCGGGATCGGCCGAGATCAGCCTGGTGAAGGTGTCCTCGCTCCAGTTGACGAAACCCTCGGGCGGCTTCTTCCGCACCACCTTGCGCCGCTTCTTCGGATCGTCTCCCGCCTTGGCCAGCGCCTTCTCGTTCTCCACGACGTGTTCCGGCGCCTGCGCCACCACGAACCCGGACGTGTCGAACCCGGCCCGCCCCGCCCGGCCCGCGATCTGGTGGAACTCCCGGGCCCGCAGCACCCGGACGCGGCTGCCGTCGTACTTGGTCAACGCGGTGAAGAGCACGGTGCGGATGGGCACGTTGACCCCGACCCCCAGCGTGTCGGTCCCGCAGATCACCTTCAGCAGCCCCGCCTGGGCCAGCTTCTCCACCAGCCTGCGGTACTTCGGCAGCATCCCCGCGTGGTGCACTCCGATGCCGTGCCTCACGTACCGCGAAAGATTCCTGCCGAACTTCGTGGTGAACCGGAAATTGCCGATCAAGGACGCGATCTCGTCCTTCTCCGCCCGCGTGCACATGTTGATGCTCATCAGCGCCTGCGCCCGCTCCACGGCCTGCGCCTGTGTGAAGTGCACGATGTAGACCGGCGCCTGATGCGTGGCCAAAAGCTCCGTCAGCGTCTCGGTCAGCGCCGTCGTCCGGTACTCGTAGCTCAGGGGCACAGGTCGCGTCCCGGAACGCACCACGGACGTCTGCCGCCCGGTCCTGCGCGTCAGGTCCTCCTCGAACCGGGTCATGTCACCCAGCGTCGCGGACATCAGGAGGAACTGGGCCTGCGGCAGTTCCAGCAGCGGAATCTGCCAGGCCCAGCCCCGATCCGGCTCGGCGTAGAAGTGGAACTCGTCCATCACCACCTGGCCCACGTCCGCCTGGGCTCCGTCACGCAACGCGATCGACGCCAGCACCTCGGCCGTGCAGCAGATCACCGGGGCGTCGGCGTTGACGGAGGCGTCGCCGGTGAGCATGCCGACGTTCTCCGTGCCGAACAGCTTGCACAGCTCGAAGAACTTCTCGGACACCAGCGCCTTGATGGGAGCCGTGTAGAAGGTCACCTCGTCCCGCGCCAGCGCCGCGAAGTGCGCACCCGCCGCCACCAGGGACTTCCCCGACCCCGTGGGCGTGGACAGGATGACGTTCGCCCCGGAGACCACTTCGATCAGTGCCTCCTCCTGAGCGGGGTAGAGGGAGATCCCCCGCTCTCCGGCCCACGACGAGAAAGCGTCGAAGAGGGCATCGGGATCACTGTCCGGCGGCATCTGATCGATAAGGGTCACGGACCCATACTGCCCGCACTCGGCCCGCGAGAAGGAACCGGCCCGATGGCCGAAGATCGTCAAAGGCTACGCTGTGCCGCCGAGGGGGCAGTACCAGGACCACGGAAGGGGCGGGGCGCAGCCAATGATGGGACCGGCGCACTCACTGTCAGGAGCGATGGCCTGGCTGGGGGTGGGCGCAGCCGCCGCATGGGCCGGTCACCCGATGCCCTGGCCGGTCCTCGTCGCGGGAACGCTGATATGCGCGGGTGCCGCACTCGCCCCCGATCTCGACCAGAAGTCCGCCACCATCTCACGGGCCTTCGGCCCGCTCTCGAAGCTTGTGGCAATCCTCATCGGCAAGCTCGCCGAACGGGTCTACAACGCCACCCGGGGCAAGAGCGAGCGCCGTCGGTCCGGCGGCCACCGCACCCTCACCCACACCTGGATATGGGCGGTCCTGATCGGCGCGGGGTTCTCCTTCGCCGCCGTCACCTGGGGCCGCCCGGCCGTCCTCGCCATCCTCTTCATCCACATGGTCCTCGCCGTGGAGGGCCTGCTGTGGCGCATGGCCCGGGTCTCAAGCGACGTCCTGGTGTGGCTGCTCGGCGCCATGAGCGCCTGGCTGCTCACCGGCATCCTGGACCAGCCGGGGAACGGCTCGGACTGGCTCGTCGACGAACAGCACTACCTGTGGCTCGGCCTGCCCATCGTCCTGGGCTCCATCGTGCACACCCTCGGCGACGCCCTGACCATCTCGGGCTGCCCCATGCTGTGGCCCGTGCCGATAGCCGGCAAGTACTGGTACCCCGTCGGAACCCCCCGCTTCATGCGGTTCCGGGCCGGCGCGTGGGTGGAGAACAAGATCCTGATGCCGGCGTTCATGGTGATCGGAGCCGCGAGCGGAGTCGGCGCCGTCGTCCTGGCGGCCTGAGCCCTTCCCCGTGCGGCCCGGGGGCCGCACGGGGAAGGAACCCCGGATCACCCGTGCCAGGACCGCCACAGCGCGGCGTAGGCACCGCCTGCCGCCACCAGTTCGTCGTGGCTGCCCAGCTCCGTGATCCGACCGTCCTCCACGACCGCGATCACGTCCGCGTCATGGGCCGTGTGCAGCCGGTGCGCGATGGCGATGACCGTGCGCCCCTCAAGGACCCGCGACAGCGAGCGCTCCAGATGGCGCGCCGCCCGGGGGTCGAGCAGCGACGTCGCCTCGTCCAGCACCAGCGTATGCGGGTCGGCCAGCACCAGCCGCGCCAGCGCGACCTGCTGCGCCTGGGCCGGCGATACCTCCAGGGCGCCGGAACCGACCTCCGTGTCCAGCCCCTCGGGCAGGGCTTCCACCCAGCCGTGGGCATCGACAGCCGCCAGCGAGGCCCACAGTTCGGCATCGGTCGCGTCGGTCCTCGCCAGCAGCAGGTTGTCCCGCAGAGGGCCCACGAACACGTGGTGCTCCTGATTGACCAGCGCCACCTGCTCCCGCACCCGTTCGGCCGTCATCCCGGACAACTGGGCACCACCGAGCGTCACCCGCCCGGTCCGCGGCGCGTAGATCCCCGCCAGCAGCCGTCCGAGCGTCGACTTCCCGGCGCCCGACGGCCCCACCAGCGCCAGCCGGGTGCCGGGCGGCACGCCGAGGGACACCTCATGCAGCACGTCGGAGCCCTCCAGGTACCCGAAGCGGACCCGGTCGGCCGCCAGGTCACGCCCCTCCGGCTGCACCGACGCGTCGCCTCCCTCGTCCTCGATCTCCCGCACGCCCACCAGGCGCGCCAACGACACCTGGGCGACCTGGAGTTCATCGAGCCAGCGGAGGATCATGCCCACCGGCTCGACCAGCAGCTGGCCCAGCAGCGCACCCGTCGTCAGCTGCCCCACGCTCATCCAGCCCTCCAGCACGAAGGCGCCGCCGATCAGCAGCACCCCGCTCAGGGTCAACGCGTGGTACAGGTTGATCGTCGGCAGCAGGAGCGTCCGCAGCCAGAGCGTGTAGTTCTCCCACGCGGTCCATTCCTTGACCCGCCGGTCCGACAGCTCGACGCGCGCACGCTCCAGCCGGTGCGCCTCGATGGTGCGCCCCGCGTCGACCGTCTCGGCCAGCGCTCCGGCCACCGCCGCGTACCCCGCCGACTCCGAGCGGTATCCCGCCGGGGCCCGCCGGAAGTACCACACGCACACGACGAGCAGAATCGGCACCGCGAGCACCACCGCGAGGATCAACGGCGGCGCCACCACCACGATCCCCGCGAGCAGCAGTACCGTCCACACCACCGCGATGGATATCTGCGGAACGGCCTCGCGCATCGCCTTGGAGAGGCGGTCCACGTCCGTGTTGACACGGGCCAGCAGGTCCCCGGTCCCGGCACGTTCCAGCACGCCGGGCGGCAGCCCCACCGACCGCACCAGGAAGTCCTCCCGCAGGTCGGCGAGCATGCGCTCACCGAGCACGGCCCCCCGCAGCCGCACCAGGCGCACGAAGAAGGCCTGCAACACCAGCGCCAGGGCGAACAGGGCGACCGTGCGCTCCAGGTGCAGTTCCCGCGCGCCGTCCGCCAGGTCCTGGACCACCCCGCCCAGCAGGTACGGGCCGACCATGGACGCGACCACGGCGATCGAGTTGGCCCCCACGAGCACCAGGAACCCGCGCCGGTGCCGGCGGACCATGTCCTTCATGTAGGCGCGCACCGTGGGACGCCCCGCCACCGGCAGGGTCGTCGCGTGTTCGGTGGAGGCCGGGTCGTACTGCGGCGGTTCGACGCCGATCATGCGGTCTCCTCGGCGAGTTCCACGGATTCCGGTTCGCGCGTCACGACCGCGCGGTACTGGGGAGTGCTGTGCAGCAGGTCGCGGTGCGCGCCGTGAGCGGTCACCGAGCCCTCATGGACGAAGGCCACCACGTCGGCCCGGTCGAGCAGCAGGGGGCTCGACGTGAACACGACTGTGGTCCGTCCCGACCGCAGCGTGCGCAGGTTCTCGGCGATCCTCGCCTCCGTGTGCGAGTCGACGGCGGAGGTCGGCTCGTCGAGGACGAGTACCTCGGGGTCGGTCAGCAGCGATCGGGCCAGCGCGAGACGCTGGCGCTGGCCGCCGGACAGCGAGCGGCCCCGTTCGGTGATGCGCGTCCGCATCGGGTCACCACTGCCGTCGGCGGACGCGCGGGTCAGCGCGGCGAGCACGTCATGGCACTGCGCGGTCCGCAGCGCCTCGCTCGCCGACACCCGCCCGGAGGACGGCACCGACAGCAATTCCCGGAGCGTCCCCGACAGCAGCACGGGGTCCTTGTCCTGGACCAGCACGGCCGTCCGCGCCGCGGCCAGCGGGACCTCGTCCAACGGCACGCCGCCGAGCCTGACCGACGGCTCGCCCCGCTCCCGCACCGCGTGGCCGCCGAGCCGTTCGGCCAGCCGTTCCGCGACATCGGGATCGCCGCAGACCACGGCCGTGAACGCGCCGGCCGGGACCACCAGGCCCGTCGACGGGTCGCGCAGCTCCCCGGTCAGCGGCTGGTCGAGAGCCGCCGCCGACCCGGTGCCGGCGTCGCGCGTCAACCCCAGGACCCGCACGGCACGCCGTGCGGACGGCCGCGAGAACGTGAAGGCCATCGCGGCCTCCTGGAACAGCCGCAGCGGAAAGAGGAGGAAACTGACCGCGCCGTAGACCGTGACCAGCTCACCGGCGGCCAGGTGGCCGTCCAGCGCGAGCCGGGTGCCCTGCCACACCACCGCGATCATCAGAAGACCCGGCATGACCACTTGCAGGGCGTCGATCAGCGACCACATCCTGGCGCTGCGCACGGACGCGGAGCGGACCTCCTGGGAGGCGCGGCGGTAGCGGTCGAGGAACAGTTGCTCGCCGCCGATCCCGCGCAGCACCCGCAGACCGGCGACCGTGTCCGAGGCCAGTTCCGCGGCCCGCCCCGACGCGGCGCGTTCGCGATCGGCACGGCGCGTCGCGGCCGGCAGCAGCGGCCACACGGTGAGGACGACGCCCGCGATGCCGGCGAGCACGATCAGCCCCAGCTGCGGCTGGTACACGATCAGCCCGGTGCACACGGCGAGGGTCACGACCACGGCGGCGGCGAAGCGCGAGAACGCCTCGACGAACCAGCCGATTTTCTCCACGTCCCCGGTCGAGACCTTGACCACCTCACCGGCGGCGACCCGGCGGGTCAGGATGCCGCCGAGTTCCGCCGTGCGACGGGCAAGCAACTGCTGTACGCGTGCGGCGGCGGTGATCCAGTTGGTCACCGCTGAGCGGTGCAGCATCGTGTCGGCGAACGCCATCGTGAGGGTGATGCCGAGCAGCAGCAGGCCGGTCGTGGCCAGTGCGGCGCCGGATTCGTCGACCACGGCTTCCACGGCGAGCCCCATGCCGACCGGCAGCAGGGCGATCGACCCCAGGTGCAGAACACCCCAGCTCATGGCCTTGAGCTGCCCGCCCAGCTGGCGCCGGAACAGCCAGACGAGGAACCTCGGTCCCGAACGGGTGTCGGGGTCGCCGGGGTCGGGGTGCGGAAGATCACGAATGCGCATGACATCCCAGAGTCGGAGTGGAGCGGGGTGTTGGGCAACCTGGAAAGGGTCACGGCGACCCGAGCCGAAAATCAACGGGTTTTCCCCGGGCCTGAGCGGATTTCGCCACCCCTGCCTGCGTGTCCCTGACGCACTGATTGTATGAACAATCCGGACTCTTCTCAGCTCCCGGGGCTGTCCGGAAGTCGCCGCACAAACCTGCGCAACCGGCAGCAAGTCCTTGCCGCCGGTTCCGCCGCGCGGCGCGGTCCCCCGGCGCCCGTGCGGACGGCGGGACACAGCCGTTCCCCCGTGCCTCCGGCCTCCGGGCGGTCCTGTGCATGCGCGAAGTGCACCGGCCCCTCCCCGGTGTGCCCGTGGACGACTCCCGGCCGCCTGTCCTGCGGCCCTTCGACCAGGCCCCGCCCCCGAGCCGCCGGCTCCGCCGGGGGCGTGCCGCGCCCGGCGGCCTGCTGCCCGCGCGCGGATGTCCCGGCGCGGAGCACGCCGTTCGCGCGGGGACCGATGTTGCGGACGGTCCTCTCCATGCGGACGCCGGGGGGAGGAAGGCACGCAGAACTCGCGCACCGGCCGCTCGAACCGCACGAACGACCGCGGCGCGGCCCGGGTTTCCGGGGGGCGGGCGGGCCCGGTGGTCCTCCCGGGGCCGGGTTCCGCGTTTCCCGGCGGCGCAACACGACGACCGCTCCGGCAGAACCGGCCCCGGGCGGGTCGGCCGGCGGTTTCAAGCAACGAAGCCGGGTGCGGCGTCGGCCGGGGCGGGCAGGGCCGTTAGGGCGCCGACTCGTTCACTTCCCTGTCGCCGCGCGGCCCCTGACGGCCCCGCCGGGCCCTTTTCTGTTTGAAAAAGGAATGCGCCGGGTGTTGACGTGAGCCTGACGCGCTCCCACTATGAGGGACATTACCGCTGAGTGGGAGCGCTCCCATTGGCCGTGCGGAAGCTCCGACGCTCGGCGGTGGCTCTCGTACCCATGCACAGGATCGAGAAGGGCCGCAGACATGCCACCCCCCCAAGGCATTTCCGCCGCCCGCCAGGTCACCTGGCGCGGTGGCGGGCCACCCGGTGATGCGAGCCGGCGTGAGCCCGACGTACACGAGTCCGCGGCATCTCCGCCGCGGCCCGAGGAGCGGACCGCGGTCGATCGCCGCCCGCTGCTCCTTGAGTGGATACACGAGGTCAACAGCCTCAGCTCCTTCAACCGGCGCAGCCGGGGGCCGGGGCTGTGAAGTGCCGGCGCGCGGCATCGCCTGAGCCGCGCGCCGGCGCCTGATCGCAGCCCCCGCTTCCTGCCTTGGTGTCAGCCGCTCCGGGCCCCCTGCGGGAGGGGGTGTCCGGCGGGACGCGGGAGCCGCCCGTCCCTCCCCTGTCGGGGACGGACAGGGACGAGGGCGGGCCCTGCCCCGGACGGCCGTGTCGACGGGTCGTGACGCCGTCCGGGGCAGGGGCGACGGTTCCGGGTGCTGCCGTGCCGGGGAGCCGCATGCGATCGGGTACTCCGGCGGGTCGTCCCGACCTTGCCGGACTCATACGCCGCCGCCGGGTGGGAGCGCTCCCAACCTCGACTGCCGAGCACCCATCCGGGGTGTCGACGCAGTCACCACCCGGCGGCGGTTCTCCTATCAACGGCTCGATTGCCGAGACGGACGAAGGGCCTGCCGATGTCACCCCCCACCATGATCGACCTTCCCCCCGAGAGCGCCGGAGGACCACTGCCCGGCCTCGCGCGACGGTTCACCACTGCCAGAGAGGAGGCCTCATGACCACACCGCATTCCTCGCTCGCGGACCCGGTACCCGGTGCCGCGCACCGGCGGCCCGCGTCGGTGCCCGTATCCGCGCCGACCGGTGGGGCCAAGGCCCTGGCCGTGCTCAGGATCGCGATCGGCGCGGTCTTCCTCTGGACCTTCCTGGACAAGTCCTTCGGACTCGGTTACCCGACCGCGTCGGAGAGCAGCTGGATCAACGGCGGCTCGCCGGCCGCCGGGTACCTGGGCAGCGTCTCCGGCGGCCCCATGCGCTCCACGTACAACGACTGGGCCGGGCAGGTGTGGGTGGACTGGATGTACATGGCCGGCATGCTCGGCCTCGGGATCGCCCTCGTCGCCGGAATCGGGCTGCGGGTGACCGCGGTGGCCGGCTCGGTGATGATGCTGTTCCTGTGGCTGGGCGAGTTCCCGCCGGCCCGTCACCTCTCGGACGGGACCCCGAGCGGGTCGAGCAACCCGCTCGTCGACCACCACGTCGTGTACGCGGCCGTCATGGTCGTGCTGGCGTTCGCCTCCGCCGGACGGGTCTGGGGCCTGGGCCGGCTGTGGGAGCGGACGGCGATCGTCCGCGGCAACCCCTGGCTCCGCTGATCGGCGGAGCGCACCGACCGCGGGTGCGCGAGGAGTGGGTGATGGCCTCCTCGCGCACCCGCACTCAGCCGCGGGGCCGGCTCCCGTTCAGAACCGCACGTCCGAACAGGAGTAGAAGGCGTTGCCGGTGTCGGCGACGTTCCACACCGCCACGATGACGTGCCGTCCGGACTTGCCCGTGGGCATGCTGCCCTGGTGGTTCTCCGTCGTGGCGGGCTGGCGCCCGCCCATGGGAACCGTCATGAACGGCTGCGACTCCAGGGCCGCCCGCGTGATCGGCTGGCTCGGGTTGTAGCCGTTCCTGGTGATGTAGTACTCGAACTCGGACGTGCGGTGCGGGACCGTGAAGGTCCAGCGGAAGGTGTAGCCCTGGCCGGCCGTCACGCCGGTCGCGGGCCACGAGCCGCCGCGCGGGTCGTCGAGCTCGGCGAACCGCTGGTTCCCGCCCGAGCAGATCCGCCCGTCCGGCGGGCCCGCCTCGGGGAAGCCCTTGGGGCCCTCGACGCTCTGCGGCTCCCATTGGATGGCCCCGCAGTTGCTGACCTGTCCCTGGGCGCAGAACGACTGGCGGCTCGTGGGGGCCGTGGTGTACCCGTGGGCCTGGGCGGTCCCGCTGGTGCTGAGCACCGAGACCATCGCCAGGCCCGCGCCGATCACGGCGGTCGACAATTTTCTGCCCATGCATCGCTCCCGGAGGTCGTGGGGGGTAAGCGCACTCCGCTGCGGTCTAGACCAAGGCTGACGGTACTGCTGGGTCATGTCCATGTCCAGGCTGGTGGCGGCGCCCGCTCGCGGATACGGCCGCCGGCCGCCCGCCCCGCCGGGGAGGAAACGGCGGCCCGGCGGCCCCGGCCCGCCCCGCTCGCGCCCCTCCCGGCCCGAGGCGGCTCGCCGGCCCCGGAGGCACCGCGGGCGGCAGGCGGAACAGGCCGCCCGGCGCACCCGCTCGATGACGGAAAACCGCTCCGGCCCTGCGCCCCGTGCGCGCATCCGCACCGCGAGAACGCGCGGCTGCCGGCGCGGCGGCTTCCCCGGGCGCGGCAATCGGCTGCCGCGGCGAGTGCGTTCAGTGGACGGCGGGCCACGTCCCGCGTCCGCCGCGGGGAAACGAGCCGCCCGCCGCCTCAGCCCCGGCCCGCGGGGTCCGCCAGCAGTTCGGGAACGGCCCGCAGGGCGGCCGTACGCAGCCCGGCCACGGCCGTCTCCGGCACCGACCGGTGCGGCCAGCGCACGCGCGTACCCACGCGCGCCCAGCCGCCGATCGCGCACAGGGTCTTGTCCAGCGCGGGATCGCAGAAGCCCGCCCGGGCCAGCGGGGCGATGTGCCGGTCGAGGAACGCCCGCAGCCGCGCCTCCAGGTCCAGGGCCGCCGCCGGGTCCGAGCCCATCAGCCGGTACCAGCGCACCGCTCCGGCCGGGCTCAGGCACGCCACGTTGGAGTACGAGCCGGCCGCCCCCTCCCGGCGCGCCGACGCCAGCGTGTGACCCGCGACGAACACGGCGAACCGCTCGGTGAGCCCCCGCGCGGGCCGCGCGTCCGGCAGCTTGAGGCCGATCACCTGCGGCACCTCATCCGCGACGAGAGCGAGCATCCGCGCGTCCACCCGGGTCTTGGCGTACGGCGGGTTGTAGAGCACGAGCGGCACCCCCTCGGCCGCCTCGGCCATGCGCCGCAACGCGTCGACGGCCTCCCCGTGCGACAGCGGCAGCCAGTCGGGCAGCACCACCTGGACCGCGCCGGGCCGCAGCGTGGCGGCGCGCCTGATCCGCCCCAGCGAGACCTGGCCGCTGGGGTGTCCGGCGCCCAGCTGGAACGGCACACCGGCCGCCGTGCACCGCCCCGCCACCAGGGCATGCAACCGGTCGTACTCGTACTCGTCGAGCGTGTGGAACTCCCCGGCCGTGCCGTTGGTGTAGACGCCGTGCACTCCGGAGCCGAGCACCGCGCCCAGGGCCGCCTCCAGGCGGCGGAAGTCGATCGTGTCGTCCGCGGCGAGCGGGAGGAGCACCGTCGCCCACACACCCGTGAGATTGCCGGAGTCGAGCCCTCGCATCCACGCCCCCAAGCGCGTCAGGCGGCAGAGCGGGCCATGTTACGTCCGGCCCCCGGGCCGGTCCACACCCCGGCCGCCGCTACGGCGTGTCCGCCGCCGCGCCCCGGAACCTGGCCAGTCCGTCGAGGCCCAGCACACGCGGATGCCGGTACCGGCTGCGGATGCCGGCCTCGTCGTTCTGGTCGGTGAGCACGTCGGGCCAGCCCATGAACCACGACCACCGCGGCTGTTCGGCCAGCACGTCGTCCGACGGCAGCGCGCCCACCTCGCCCAGGCCGATCGGCCGGCCCTGCGCCAGGTCGAGCAGGCCGTGGTAGTGCTCCGGCTCGTAGTGCCCGCCGTAGGTGTCCATGGCGAGCGCGTCGACGACATCGGTCCCGGGGAAGTAGGGCGCGAACGGCTGGGCGCTGTCGTAGGCCGCGTTCGGGCTCCACACCCAGACCAGGTTCCGCAACCCGTGGTGGTGGACGAGCCGGTCGAACAACTGCCGCCACAGCAGGGTCAGGCGCCCCGGGTCCCCGCCCCACCAGAACCAGCCGCCGTTCATCTCGTGGTACGGCCGCCACAGCACCGGCACCCCGGCGTCCTGGAGGCGGCCGAGCACGGCCGCCGCGGCGTCGACCTGCGCGCACCAGCGGGCATGCAGGCCGGAACCCGGGTCGAGCACGGCGTCGAAGTCGGCGGGCGCCAGGTCCCGGATGATGCCGCCGCGGAACTCCACCGGCTCCTCGTCGGGCGGGCACACCGCGTGCCAGGTGTAGGTGATCACCGCGCCCCGGCGGTGCCAGGCGACGGCCTCGGCGGCGTTCGCCTCGCGCCGGTCGACGCCGTCCAGGGTGCCGGGCGCGGAGAAACCGATCTCCTGCCCCCACAGCGCGGGCACCACGCCGGTGACGCGTGTGATCCGCTCCGTCCACGCCGAGCCGTGCACGGGCTGGTTGTGCTGGCCGGCCAGCAGGGCTCGGCCGCTCAGGCCGTACAGGAGGTCGAGCAGGGCCCGCGCGGAGGGAAGGGCGTCGGGCGTAACGGGAGAGGGCGTCATGGAGGTCACCGTAACGCCGGTGCCCCGCACGGGAGGAACGGGGTACGGGCAGGCCCGTACCCCGTTCCCCGCGGCGCGGTCGGTCAGTACGGACCCCAGACGTTGTCCATCGAACCGTAGCGGTCGGCGGCGTAGTTGCAGGCGGCCACGATGTTGGCCACCGGGTCGTACAGGTCGTACGGGGTGCCCTCGACGTGGTAGGCGTCGAACGTCGGCTGGATCACCTGGAGGAGGCCCTTGGAGGGAACGCCGTTGCGAGCGTTGATGTCCCACGTGTTGATGGCGTTCGGGTCACCGCTCGACTCCCGCAGGATGTTGCGGTGGATGCCCTCGTAGGAGCCGGGGATGTCGTGCTCGTCCATGATCGCGAGAGCTTCGCGTATCCAGCCGTCGAGGTTGTCCGGGTACTCCGGCTCCTGCGGCTCGGCGCTCTCCTGGCCGGGCTCGGAGGACGCGGAGTCACTCTCGGGGGCCTCGCTCGGCGCGACCGCGACCGCGCGGTCCGCCGGTGCCTGCGCGGGCGCGGGCAGCAGGGTCGTCTGCTGACCGCCGATTCCGTCACGGAGCGTGCCGACCTGCGCGCCCTCGGCCTGCGTGCTGAAGGCGACGGGGGACGCGGTGCCCGTCGCGACGGGGGAGGGGGCCACGGCTTCCTTCGCCGGAGCGGCGGCTGCCACCCCGGGGACGAGCGAGACGGCCGCGGCGGCAGCGCCGGCGGCGGCGACGCCGGCGACCGAGACCCTGCGGGTCCTGCCCGGGCGAGGGCCAAGGGTGCTGCTGGAGGACATGTGGGACGCACCTCGTGGAAGTAGGGGGAATGCCGCGGATGCGGACGATCGCATTCTTAGCGGGCTCATCACGGCCGGACAACGCCCTGACCTACGCCCGGGACCCGTAGTCCGCGGGCACGCCCCCGGCCGCCACCCGCCGCGTGGCACGCCCAGGCACGGGCCACCGTCCACTAGCCGGCCTCGTAGGTGACCGGCGTCACGTGCCCCGCCTCACAGCGGACGCGGCGCGAGACGGCCGGAAACGCGCGGCCCCCGCGCCCGTCGGTCCAGCGGTCAGCGGACGGCGCCGTCCGGCCCGCGCCGCAGGGCGCGGCCGGGCAGCGCGCCGGTGTGCCTGCCGTCCCGCACGACCGGGACACCGCCGACGAGCACGTGCGGGATTCCCTCCGGCCGGCCGAACGGCTCGTCGAACGTCGCGGTGTCCCGCACCGTCCGCGGATCGAACAGCACCAGGTCGGCGTGGAACCCGGGGCCGACGAACCCGCGGCGGGCCAGCCGGAGCCGGCGGGCGGGGCGGCCCGTCAGGTGGGCGACGCACTCCTCAAGGTCGAGCACGCCGAGTTCGCGCACGTAGCGTCCGAGGTAGCGGGGGAACGTCCCCCGCGCCCGCGGGTGCGGCCTGTCCTGGCCCAGCAGCCCGTCGCTGCCGCCGGTGTGCGCCCGGTGCCGCATGATCGCCCGCACGTTCTCCTCGTTGCCGACGAAGTGCAGGATCGTCGTCGACAGTTCGTCCTCCACGAGCCGCGCGCAGAAGACCTCGAACGGCGAACGCCCGGACGCCGCCGCCAGTTCGGCGACGGTCCTTCCCACGGCGGCGGGGTCCCGCGCCCCCGAGACCTGGACCGTGTCCCACGCGACCGGGACCCCGTGGCTGCCGTCGGACCCCCGCACCTCCAGGGCGTCGCGGATGCGCTCCCGCGCGGCCGGGTCCCGCAGCCGCCGCAAGGTCCGCGCCGGGCCGCCGTCGGCCGCCCACCCCGGCAGCAGCGCGGCGAGCGCCGTGGCGCCCGGCAGGTACGGGTAGCTGTCGAGGGACAGGTCGACGCCCGCGTCGGCCGCCGCGTCGAGCAGCGCGATCAGCTCGGGGGCGCGGCCGGCGTTGACGGGAAAGTTCAACGTGGCGTGGGCCAGGTGCAGACGGCAGCCGGACCGGCGGGCCACCTCGGTCATCTCCGCGTAGGCGGCGATGGCCCCGGCACCGTACGAGCGGTGGTGCGGCACGTACAGGCCGCCGAACCCGGCGACCACACGGCACAGTTCCACGAGTTCCCCGGTGCCCGCGTACATGCCGGGCGCGTAGGTCAGGCCGCTGGACATGCCGACGGCGCCCTCGCTCATCCCGGTGGCCACGAGCGCGCGCTGCCGGTCCAGTTCCGCCCGCGTCGGCGGCCGGTCCGCCCAGCCCATGGCCAGCATCCTGACCGTCCCCTGGGGAACCAGATAGCAGGCGTTGACCGCGGTCCCCGCGTCGAGCCGGTCCAGGTAGCCGGCGACGTCCCGCCAGTTCCAGTCCAGGCCGGGCGGATCCCCGTTCCAGCCGGCGACGGCCTGCCGGACCTGCGGCAGGGTGACGTCGTCCACCGGCGCGTACGAGAGGCCGTCCTGCCCCAGCACCTCGCACGTCACGCCCTGCGCGGTCTTCGCCGCGTGCACCGGGTCGGTCAGCAGACTGAGGTCGGAGTGGGCGTGCATGTCCACGAAACCCGGGCTGAGCACGACCCGGTGGCGTCGATGACGCGCCGGCCGGTCGGCGGCGGACCTCCGACGGCCTCGATGACGCCACCGGTGACCGCGACATCGGCGACACGTCCTGGCCGTCCCGTGCCGTCGACGACGGTCGCGCCGCGGATGACCAGGTCGGCCACGCCGTCCGTCCCTTCTCCCGCAGCCGGGCACCCGCCCGACGCGGAGGTTGTAGCACCGCCCCGCGCGTGGGGCAACGGCACGCGCCCGCGCGCGCGTCACTGACTCCGACGGCCCGCCGCCCCGGGCGCTCCGTGAACGCCCCCGCCCGCGGGCTCCGACAGGCTTCGCGGCGACGGGACCGGGTAAGCGACACGGCACAAGGACCACCGCGCCACCGCACGACCCGGGAGACACCATGCCGCGACTGATACAGCGCATCATGCACTTCAGCCGCACCCCGCAGGGCCGCAGGGCCATCACCTCCGTTCGCCGGGCGGCGGCCGACCCCAGGCGCCGGGCCCAGGCCCGCGGCCTGCTCGCACGCCTGCGCGGGCGCCGGCACTGAGCCGCGTCCACGTGGCCGGGCCCGCCGGCCCGCCGCTCGCGGTATCTTCATCGACACCTGCGGATGACATAGGACCGACCGCCTGCCGGCGGACGCCTCGCGCCCACGACCGCGCCGCTCGGCGCGAGTGAGGGCCTGCGTGCCGCGCCCTCCGGCCGCGCGTCGGCTGACGGCCGCCCCGCCGGGGCGGCCACGTTGCGAGAAGGGAAACCGGCGTGGGTGGCGTGGACAACGAGCGGCTGAGGCTCGCCGTGCTGATCGGCAGCGTGCGCGAGGGGCGCATGGGGGAGAAGGTCGCCCGCTGGGTCGCCGACCGGGCGGCCGTGCACGGGAAGTGGGACATCGACCTGGTGGACCTGGCCGACCACCCGCTGCCCCTGGCGGTGGCGGGCGCCGGTCAGCCGCTGGAGGAGGACCTCCAACGCGTGAAGGACGGCCTCAGCCCGCGGCTGGCCGGCGCCGAGGCCATCGTCGTGGTCACGCCCGAGTACAACCACTCCTACCCGGCGTCGCTGAAGAACGTGATCGACTGGCACCCGACGGAGTGGGCGGCCAAGCCCGTGGGTCTTGTCTCCTACGGCGGTATGGCCGGGGGCCTGCGGGCCGCCGAGCACCTGCGGCAGATCTTCGCCGAACTGCACGCCGTGACGATCAGGGAGATGCTCTCCTTCCACAACGCCTGGGGGGCCTTCGACGGCGGCGAGCCGCTGCCCGGTTCCGAGGCGGCGGCGAAGAAGTTCTTCGACCAGCTCACCTGGTGGGCGGAGGCGCTGCGCGCCGCCAGGTCCGCCACCCCCTACGAGATCTGAGGGCCACGCCCGGCAGGCTTCCCCCGCCGCACCGGTGGGGGAAGCCCGTGCGCTGCCGGCTCCCGCGGTCAGCGGGCGACGGCGCAGGTCGCCCCGTTGAGGCTGAACCGGCCCGGCAGCGCCGTGTCACCGGCGTGCTCGACCAGGTAGCCGAGACGCACGCTCGCTCCCGGCGCGATGGCGCCGTTGTGCGACGCGTTCCGGGCGGTCACCATGTCACCGGCCTGCGTCAGGTCGGTGTTCCAGTCCGACACCACCCTCTGCCCCGCGGGCAGCGGGAAGGTGAGCGACCAGCCGTTCACCGGCTCGGCCCCGGTGTTGGTAATCGTCAGGTCGACGGTCATGCCGTTGCCCCAGGCGCGCGTGCTGTGCTCGATCCGGCAGGTCGGCTCGGTCCGCTCGAACGACACCCGGTGAAGCCCGCCGGGCAGGTCGTTGACGACGTAGAACTCGCCCTCAGGCGTCGTGCCGAACGCCGTGACCTGGGTCGGCATTTCACCGATCTCCGCCTGGAGGTAGCCGCCCGCGCCGTCCTCGCGCAGCGCCCACACCGTGGACGAGCAGTAGTCGGTGGCGATGTACGTGCCGCCCACCAGCTCCGCGAACTCCTCGCCGCGGTACACCCGCCCGCCGATGACGGCGCACCCGCCGGTCTGCGGCGAGTAGGTGAACACCGGGTCCGTGTACTCCGCGTCCGGGGCGCACTGCGCCTCGTCGAACACCTCGAAGCCCTCGTAGCACGACCAGCCGAGGTTGGCCCCCGCCTGCGGCCCCGCCGGGAGGTGGTCGATCTCCTCCCACCTGCCCTGGCCGACGTCGCCGATCCACAACGAGCCGTCCTGCGGGTCGAAGGAGAAGCGCCACGGATTGCGCACGCCCCAGATGAATATCTCCTCGCGGGCGTTCTCCACCCCCACGAACGGATTGTCCCGCGGCACGCAGTAGTCGAGCTCGCCGCAGCTCCGGCTGACGTCGATGCGCAGGATCTTGCCCAGCAGCGTGTCGAGTCGCTGCCCGGTGTCGAACGGGTCGCCCGAGCCCCCGCCGTCCCCGATCGCCCAGTACAGGTAGCCGTCGGGGCCGAACGTCAGCTGCCCGCCGTTGTGGTTGTTGTACTCGGCGTGCTCCTGGGCGAGCAGCGGCTGGAGCGTGCCGTCCGCGAGGCTGTACCGGGCGAGGGTCACCGCCCCGTCGGGCAGCGCCGTGTACGCCAGGTAGAGCTGCTGGCTGTCGTTGAAGTCGGGGGCGAGCGCGATGCCCAGCAGGCCGCGTTCGTTGCCCGTTTCGTCGACCGAGGACGTGATGTCGATCATCGGGGTGGCTTCGAGGCCGGTGTCCGGGTGGTAGACGCGGACCGTTCCGCGCTTCTCCACGATGAACAGCCGGCCCGTTCCGTCGTCCGGCGCGACGAGGGCTGTGGGACGCCTGAGTCCGAACGCGACCTGCGTGGCGCTCGCGGTGATCTCCTCAAGCGGTACCGTGCTGTCCGCCGCAGCGGGTTCGGCGCCGCCCCCGCCCGGCCCGGCGGGGGCGGGCGGGGTTTCGACGGCGGACGCGGCGGCGGGCGGGGCCGGCGCGGGCGGGGACGCGAATGCCGTGAGCGGGGCGACCAGCGTCAGGGTCAGGGCGAGCAGGGCGGGCGACGCCCAGCGTCTTCTTGACATGTCGGCTCCAGGGATGGGGGGAATTCCTGGCGTGCGAAGGCGCGCCGCGATCCCGGAACCACCGGCTGGACAAGCGAGTTCGGGCGGTTCTGGCGGCCACGAGGCCGACGCGCCTTGCCCGGAAGGTATCGGCTCCCCACCCGTCACGCCAGGCCGCATACGGTATTCGCCGCCCCAGCCGTCCGCGGGCGTCAGCCCGGTGGCGGCGCCAGCGGGCGGGCCGCCAGGGCCTCGGCGACGCCGACGAGGCCGGCCGCCATGGTGCGGGCCGCCTTGGCCGACCAGTCGTGGCCGCGGTCGTCGTCCAGGAAGTCGGGGCCGGGCCCAGGACCCAGATGCCAGTACGTCCAGGCCTGCCCCGGCACCGTGTAGCCGATGTCGCCCAGCGCGCCCGCGATCTCGCTGATCACGTGGTGCGCGCCGTCCTCGTTGCCGGTGACGACCGTGCCCGCGACCCGGTTGAAGGCCACAGGGCGCCCTTCGGAGTCCGTCTCGGCCAGCATGGCGTCCATGCGCTCCAGCACCCGCTGGGCCACGGAGGAGGGGTGCCCGAGCCAGGTCGGGGTGGCCATGACCAGGATCTCCGAGGCCAGCAGTCGTGCGTGCACCCCCGGCCAGTCGTCGCCGTCGCCGAGGTCCGTCTCCACCCCCGGCTTCAGGTTCAGGTCGACGGCCCGAACGGTGCTCACCTCGACCCCGCGACGCTCCAGTTCCCCGATGACCAGGCCGGCCAGCGCCTCGGTGTTCGACGGCTGCGGCGACGGCTTGAGCGTGCAATTGATCATGATGGCTTTCATGCGGTGGCACCTGCCCTGCCCCGCCCCGCGGAGTCCCGCCCATCCGGGTGCTCGTGCGTGTCCCCCCTGCCCGCCTCGCGGCGGGACGCGCACGAAGAGCGCAGGGCCGCCGTACGGCGCGGGGCCGGCCGAACGGGGGCCGACTCGCTCACCCTTCGCCTTCCGGCTGTGACCCCGGGAGGTCGACCGGCTCGCCACCTGCCGCCCTTCGGCCGCGCCGGGCGGGCCGAAAGTCCCGCCCCGCGGCGGGACTTACCGCCCGCCCTCAACGCGCGGAATCTCGCGCTGCGTCGGGCACACCGATCCGTACCGTGAGCCCGGAGCGGCCCCGCTGTGAGCCCCGGCACGAGGCCCGCGTCACATACGAAGGGGAATAGGAGATCTTCGTCCGAACGCCCCGTGCCCACGCCCGCGGACCCCGGGGACGCGGCTCGACCGGCATCGGTACTACGAAGCGTCTTCGCAGGTCAGCTCTTTGCGGTGGTTCCGCGGCAGTTCCCACACTGGGCTGCGTCGCGCTTCGCGGCACACACCCTCCCCCCGCTCCCGCACGGAACGAGGTACGTCTCATGACCGCCAGCACCAACGGCACCCGCCGCGCCAAGACCCACACGGTCGCCCTCGCCGGCATCGTGACCGCAGGCGCAGCAGCCCTGACGCTCCCCTTCGCGCCCGGCGCGGCTGCGGACAGCACCCCCACCGGTGGCGTCACCGAGGCCGCGGAGCGGACCGCCGCTCCGGCGACGTTCTCCCCGAACGCCCCCAACGGCGTCATCGGCAAGGCTCCCGCCTCCGACGGCGACGAGCGCGCGGACCGGGAGGAGCCCGGCCGCGAGAACGGTGAGGACCGCGAGAAGAAGGAGGCCGACCGCGCCGAGCAGGGCGAGGACCGGGACGCCTCCGAGAACAAGGATGACAAGGACAAGGGCCGCGGCGCCGAGTACCAGGCCGACGGCACCCTGGTGACCATCCCCAAGCACGAGCAGCCCAAGCCCAAGCCCGCCTCCGACGAGGACATCGACCGCTGGATCGACCAGGCCCTTGAGGTCATGGAGGAGAACGGCATCCCCGGCTCCTACGAGGGCATCCACAGCAACCTGATGCGCGAGTCCAGCGGTGACCCGCTCACGATCAACCTGTGGGACACCAACGCCGAGAAGAACATCCCGTCCAAGGGCCTGCTCCAGGTCATCGACCCGACGTTCGAGCAGTACCACGTCGAGGGGACCAGTAAGGACATCTACGACCCGGTCGCCAACATCGTCGCCGCGTGCAACTACGCCGCCGACCGCTACGGCTCCATGGACAACGTCGACAGCGCGTACTGACCCGCCCGCCCCGGGCCACCGCGCACCGCAGGACCGGGCCGGTCCGGATGCCCCGCATCCGGACCGGCCCGGTCCTCGTTGTCTCTCGTTGTTCGTCGTTGTTCCTCGTCGGTCCTCTCGGTCCTCTCGGTCCTCGTCAGCCGAGCCCGGGCGCCGCGCCCACCGCCCCGCCCGGTCCGGCAGGCGCACCGCAGGCCGGGGGCCGGGGCGGCGCTTCCGCTGTCCTGGCGCAGCGGAAGCCGCTGTCGATGAGCTCCATCAGCGAGGCCAGCCCCTGATCGCCGAACCCCTGCCCCACCCGGCAGTCGAGTAGCACTCCCAGCTGCTCCAGGCGGGTGGTGTCGACGCCACGGGACCGCCGCGCGTCGATCATCGCCTCGGTCATCGACGCCAAGTAGGTGACATGGCCGAACGTCTCCGGGGCGTAGTCGTCTTCCGCGGTCTGCCCCGCGACCACCGCGAGCAGCGGCAGCAGCCCCTCCAGCGTGTCCCGCAGCACGGAGGCGAACACCTCGGGGGTCCCGCTCTCCCGGCGCACCAGGCTGAGGGTGTGCAGGTAGCCGAGCCACAGTTCGAGAAGGAAACTGACCACCGCGACCTCGAACAGCGAGGCGAGACCCGGATCGTCGCCGACGTAGCGGGGCGCGCCACCCAGAGCGCGCAGCACCGCGCCATGGCGGTCGAAGACCGCGCGCGGCCCGGCGAACAGCAGGGGCGTCTCCGGCTTCCCGATCGCCCCGTAGCCCGCCATCACCGGAACCGAGGCGAACTCCGCCCCGTACTCGGCCGCCGTCTGCGCGGACGCGCGTGCCTGATCGGGCGTGAGGGTGGACACCACCAGGAGCGTGCGCCCGGCCAGTTCCTCGCCCGCGGAGTGGATGACCTCAAGAACGGCCTCGTAGTCGCTGACGCACACCACGAGCAGCTCGGCCACGGCCGCCGCCCGGGCGGGGCAGCCCGCGACCCGCGCCCCGGCCTCGACCGACGGCCCGGTCCTCGGGGCGGTGCGGTTCCACACCGAGGTCGGGTACCCGGCCGCCACCAGGGTGCGGGCGATGGCGTCCCCGATACGTCCCGTGCCGAGCACGGCGGTACCGGCGGGAGGCCGTTCGCCCCCGGCCGGCGCCGTCGGGGACCTCAGCGTCCCGTCCGCGGGGGCTGCCCGGCCCGCCCCCCGGGCCTGCCGCGGCGCGGGCATCGGTTCGGCGACCAGCAGGAGGTAGCCGAGTTCACCGCCCTCGGCGAGGTCGGCCAGACTCGCCCGGTCGCCGATCTCCGGCCCCGCCCCGCTCCCGCCCGGCCGCGGCAGCGGGCCGAGGGACGTATCGAGGGCGGGCAGCGAGCGGCTCAGCACGTGATCGCTGAGGTCCGCCAGTTCGACGAGCCGCAGCCCGGCGTCCCGCAGCAGCGCGGGGTAGTCCGCGATCGGCACCAGCGGGCCCGCCGCCCACGCCTCACGGAACCGCGCGAGCAGCGCGCGCCGGTGCGCCGCGACCGGCGCGCGTTCGAACATGTCGGTGATCACGATGCGTCCCCCGGGGCGCACCACGCGGGCCATCTCCCGCAGGGCGAGCGCCCGGTCCATGTGCGGGACCGACTCAAGCGCCCACACCGCGTCGAAGGAATCCGCGTCGAACGGCAAGGCGGAGGCATCCGCGTATGTGAAGGTCAGGCGGTCCGTCATGCTCTCGCGTTCGGCCAGCGCGTGCGCCACCGCGAGCTGCGCCCTGCTGATGTTGACGCCGACGACCGTGCTGCCCGTGGCCCGCGCCACTCGCAGTGCCGGCCCGCCCACGCCGCAGCCGATGTCGAGCGTGTGCCGGCCGGGACCGACCCGCAGCCGCTCGATCACCATGTCGGTCAGCCGCTCGGCGGCGTCGAGGAAGGAGGCGTCGTCCTGTGCGTTCTCCCAGTAGCCGACGTGCAGGTTGGAGCCGAAGTGTTCGAGCGGCAGGAGTGCCGCCCGGTCGTACAGCGCTTCGAGCGCACTGGCCGCCGACTCACTGGACCGTGCCATAGCTGTGCTTCCTCGCCCTCAGGGGATCGCCGACGCCCGCCGGCATGCCACGCGAAGCATGCCCCGCCTCCCTGGCCACGGATGCTCTGCCGGAACGGCGCAGGGAGGGGCGCCAGGGCGCGGGAACGCCTCCGTCCGCGCGGAGCGCGCGGCGCGCGCCCGCGACCGGACGACCGACGCGCCCGTACGCGCGCCCCCGACGGGCTGCCGCGCGCCCGGTACGGCGGGGCCGGACCGCGCGTGGCCGGGGTCGTTCCGCTCCACGGCGGGCCGGCCCGTGGGGCCGCCCGGAGGGCGTCGCGCGCCTGTTCGGCGGCGGCACCGCCGCCCACCGCTTCGACCGGCGGGGGTGCGGCCGGTCCGGCGCATCGGATGATCAGCGCATGGATCGGCCGGCCACCGATCCGGGGCAGCCGCGGCGGCACGGGGGCGCGGGAGCGGGGCCGTCGTCGGCCATTCCTTCGACGCGGACTCGGCGTCGCGGTACGCGTGGACGCCCCCGGCCCGGATCGCGTCGCTCGTCGACTTCAGCGGAACGGGACTGCGCGAGGGGAGGACGGGCTACTCGGCGCAGCGGCAGCGCCGCATGACAGCGCCTCGGCGGCGTCGGCGGCCGGCCCATCGCCGCCCGCCGGCGGAGACCGATCCGGCGGAGCCCGCGCCCTCGGGCCCCGGGACGCGGCCGGGTGCCCCGGCGGCTCAGGACTCCCGCCGCCCCGCCCGCCACTGCGGCGCGAGCACCGACCAGATCTCGATGTCGTGCCGCTTCCCCCGCCGCAGGTAGCTTTCCCGCAGTACGCCGTCCCTGCGCATCCCCAGCCGCCGCGCCACGGCGATGCTCGGCTCGTTCGCCGCCGCGACCTGCCACTCCACGCGGTGGATGCCCCGTTCCTCAACGGCCCAGTCGATGAGCACGCGCGCCGCCCGCGTCACCAGCCCTCTGCTGACCGCGCCCGGTTCCAGCCAGCAGCCCGCCTCCGCGGTGCCCTGGGCGGTGTCCATCGTCCGCAGCATGACGCCGCCCACCAGCGTGCCGTCCAGCCAGATGCCGTGCAGCGTGCCCGCGTCCGCCGCGGCCTTCTCCGCGTACGACAGGAGGAAGGCGCGGCTGGACGCCAGGTCCGCGACGGCGTCGGACAGCCCGGTGAAGCGGCCGATGAACTCCCGCCCCCGGTCGATGTGCGCCAGGAACTCTTCCGCGCGCCAGGGTTCGAGTGGCCGCAACCACGCCGCGTCGTCGCCCAGCGATATCCCGTACATCCGCCCCACCTCTCGCGCGGGCCACCGGCCCGTCCCCGGGTGATCCTCGCAGATCGCGGGCTTCCGAGTCGCGCCTTTGCCGGTCTGGTGCACCGGTCTGGCAGTGCGCCCCGCGGGGCGTGCCGCATCGGTGGCGCGTTTTAAGTCATGCGCTTGACTTAATCCAGGGTGGGGCCTTCACTCGTCACGTCGGCCGGCCACCCCCGCCCCCGAAACCACATCCCCGGCCCCGAGCACGCCTCGCCCACCCGCGGGTCACACGCCCGCACAGTGGAAAGGGACCGCATGACCGCGACACCGACTCCGCTGGAGCGGCACGAGCAGGAAATCCCCCGGTTTCCGATGCCACGCGCCGCCCAATGCCCGTTCGACCCGCCGCCCGCGCTGCGCGAACAGCAGCGGCAGGCACCCCTGACCCGGGTCCGCCTGTGGGACGGCAGCACCCCCTGGCTCGTCACCCGCTACGCCGAACAACGAGCCCTGCTCGCCGACCCGCGCGTCAGCGCGGACATCTCCCGCCCCGGATACCCCGCCTCAGCGCCCAGCAGCGGCAAGAACTCCGTGGGGTTCATCCTCATGGACGATCCCGAACACGCCCGGCTGCGGCGCATGGTCACCGCGCCCTTCGCCGTCCGGCGCGTCGAGACGCTGCGCCCGGCCGTGCAGAAGATCGTGGACGACCAGATCGACACCATGCTCGCCGGCCCGCGCCCCGCCGACCTGGTCCAGCGATTCGCGCTGCCCGTCCCGTCCCTGGTCATCTGCGAACTGCTCGGCGTCCCCTACGACGACCACGCCTTCTTCCAGGCCAACAGCGGCACGATCGTCAACCGCGAGGTGAGCGAACCCGAGCGGACCGCCGCCCTCGCCGCCCTCACCCGCTACCTCGACGACCTGCTGGGCGACAAACTCGCCCGCCCCACCGACGACCTGCTCTCCGGCCTCGCCGCACGCGTCACCCGCGGCGAACTCTCCCGCCCCGAAGCGGCCCGCATGGGCGTCCTGCTGCTCATCGCCGGGCACGAGACCACCGCCAACATGATCGCGCTGGGCACCCTGGCGCTGCTCAGGCACCCGGACCAGCTCGCCCGCCTGCGCGAGGCCCGCGACCCCCGCGTCATCGCCGGGGCCGTCGAGGAGCTTCTGCGCTACCTCCACATCACCCACAACGGCCGCCGTCGCACAGCGCTTGAGGACATCGAGATCGCCGGGTACCGCATCCGCGCGGGCGAGGGGCTGATCCTGGCCAACGACATCGCCAACCGCGATCCGCGCGCGTTCCCCGACGACCCCGACCGGCTCGACATCCGCCGGGACGCACGCCACCACGTGGCCTTCGGCTTCGGCGTCCACCAGTGCCTCGGACAGCCGCTCGCGCGACTGGAACTCCAGATCGTCTACGGCACCCTCTACCGCCGCGTCCCCACCCTGCGACTGGCGACCGACCTCGACGCCATCGCCTTCAAGCACGACGCGTCCGTCTACGGCGTCCACGAACTGCCCGTCACCTGGTGAACCGGCCACCCGCGGCGGGCCGGCAGCGCGACGGCCGCCACGCGAACCGCCCCGACCCCGTAGGAGCGACATGAACGTGTACCTCGACCAGGACAAATGCGTCGCCTCCGGGCAGTGCGTCCTCGCCGCGCCCGGCATCTTCGACCAGCGGGAGGAGGACGGCATCGCCGTGCTCCTCGACCCCGCCCCACCCGCCGGCCGCGCCCGCGACCTCCACGACGCCGAAGACCTGTGCCCCGCGCTCGCGATCCGCGTCGACGACGCCCAGGGAACGCCCGCCACCGGCGACCGCCCCGCCTGAACCCGGCAGCCGAGCCGCCCCCGCCAGGCGCCCGACGCCCGGCGGCGCGGAGGACATCACAGAGAGGACCGCGCAGTGCCGCACCAGGACCGGCCGGCGAGCCCCGCGCCCCACGACTCCGTGGCCCCGCCGCCCCCCGGCCCGCTCGGCTTCGACCCCGACGCCCTCCGCGAGCGCTACCGGGCCGAGCGCGACCGGCGCATCCGCCCGGACGGCAAGCGTCAGTACCGGAGCACCACGGGCGCGTTCGGCTACTACGTCGACGACCCCTACACCACGGGCACCCCGGACCGGACACCCCTTGAGGACCGTATGGACGCCGTGATCGTCGGCGGCGGCTTCGGCGGCCTGCTGGCCGCCGCCCGGCTGCGGCAGGCCGGCCTGCGGGACATCCGCGTCATCGACAGGGCCGGCGACTTCGGCGGCACGTGGTACTGGAACCGCTACCCCGGCATCCAGTGCGACATCGAGTCCTACATCTACCTCCCGCTGCTCGAAGAGGTCGGCTCCATCCCCGCGTGGAAATACGCGCCGGGGGAGGACATCAGGCAGCACGCCCGCGCGATCGGGCAGCACTTCGGGCTCTACCGGCACGCCTGCTTCCAGACCGAGGTGACCGGCCTGCGCTGGGACGACACCACGGAAGAATGGCTCGTCTCGACCGACCGCGGCGACCGCGTCACCGCCCGCTGGGTCGTGCTCTCCGGCGGGCCCTTCAGCCGGCCCAAGCTGCCCGGCATCCCCGGCATCGAGGACTACCGGGGCCACACGTTCCACACCAGCCGCTGGGACTACGCCTACACCGGCGGGCACGCCGGCGGCGGCCTGGACGGACTCGGCGACAAGAGAGTCGGCCTCATCGGGACCGGCGCCACCGCCATCCAGTGCGTACCGCACCTCGGGCGCGACGCGCGGCACCTGTTCGTCTTCCAGCGCACGCCCTCATCGGTGGACGTCCGCGCGAACCGGCGCACCGACCCGGGCTGGGCCCGTTCCCTCACCCCGGGGTGGCAGCGGCGGCGGCGCGACAACTTCCTGCTCCACGTCGCTGGCCGGCCGGGAGCCGGGGACCTCCCCGAGGACCTGGTGAACGACGGGTGGACCACCAGCGCACGCCTTCTGCGCAGCCTGCTGCCCGGGGACGACACCTCCCCGCGGGATTCCGAGGAGCGCCGGCGCGCGGGCGAGCTCGCCGACTTCCGCAAGATGAACGAGCTCCGTGCCCGCGTCGACGCCGTGGTCCACGACCCGCACGCCGCGGAAGCGCTCAAACCGTGGTACCGCTACATGTGCAAGCGCCCCACCTTCAGCGACACCTACCTCCAGACCTTCAACCGCGACAACGTGACCCTCGTGGACACCGAGGGCCTCGGCGTGGAACGGATCACCGGCAACGCCGTCGTCGTCGCCGGCCGCGCCTACGAGGTCGACTGCCTGATCTTCGCCACCGGCTTCGACATCGGCGCGCCACCGGCGGAACGCATCGGCTTCCCCGTGCGCGGCCGGGCCGGCAGGCGACTCGCCGAGCACTGGCAGGACGGGCCGCGCACCCTGCACGGCATCCACAGCCACGGTTTCCCGAACCTCTTCCACCTCGGATCCCTGCACAACGCCGTATCGGTCAACTTCGTCCACGCGCTCGACGAGCAGGCGTCCCACATCGCGCGCGTCGTCGCCGAAGCCGTCCGGCGCGGCGTCCGCCGGGTCGAGCCCTCGGCCGACGCGGAGCGGAAGTGGGGCGACACCATCAGGGAGACCGCGCCGGACACCCACCGGTTCCTCGCCGAATGCACACCCGGGTACTACAACGACGAGGGCATGCCCGGCCGGCGCGGCGACTCCTACGGCCGCGGCCCGCTCGCGTTCCACGCGCTCCTGGAGGAGTGGCGCTCCGGCGACGGCATGGGCGAGGTCATGGTCACGTGACGGCCGCCGCCCCGCGGTCCCGCGGGGCCTGCCCGTCCCGACGATGTCGACGGAGCCCGCCGCGCGGGCGGCGACGGCATCGCCTCCCTCACCCGGATGCCCGCCTCCCGCCGCCACAGCACGTACGTACGCCGTGCCAGCTGGCCGGTCCGGCGCGGGCCAAGGGGGAGCGGGCAACGCCGCCGCTGGACGACCACCCGCCTGGCGGTGCGGGCGAGCCGCTCTCGGCGGGTGGTCCGCCCGTTCCGGTTCGGGGCACCGGTCAGGGGAAAGAAGCCCCTCACCGGTAACTCCGGGCCGCGGAGCCGGCACCTCCCGTGCCATCGGCCGAGAGAAGTCGCCGCCGCGGCTGACACAATGGGTTCGCCCCGGACGCCCGCGCGTGCTCCGGGTGCCCGAGCTTCGACCGGAGCGGAGCGCGGGCGCAGTCTGTGAGGACGAGGAGCCGCCATGGCGGACAGGCCGAATGCGCCGGCGAGGACCGCCGACGGGCTCGGGCTCGGCGACGCATTGGAACGCGCGGCCGTCGGAGTGTGCGCCGTCGACGACGCCTGGCGCGTTCTGTGGGCCAATGACCGGGCGTTGGGGCTTCTGGCCCGCTCCGCCGAGGACACCCTCGGCCAGGACGTCCACGATCTCCTGCATTGCGACGTACCAGGGCTTCCGCTCGGCCGGCACCCCCGCGAGCGGTCCCGGGCCCTGCTCCGTCACACCTCCAGGACGCACCCGGCCCGGTCCCCGCACGGCGGCGGCACCCCGCTGTCCCTGCAATGCTTCGCTCTGCCCTGCGAGCCCAACGACCACGGTGTGACCGCGCTGATCGCCTTCCAGGCCGCCGAGCCCCCCGAGGAGAGCTTCGCGCCGCCCACCGCCCCGCCGCGCGCCCTGTCGGAGAAGGAACGGCTGGCCCTGCTGGCCGACACCACGGCCCAGCTGATCGACAACGTCGACGCGCACGAGTCCCTGCGCCGCGTCGTGGGGCTGATGCTGCCCCGGCTCGCGGAGTGGGCGGTCATCGACCTGATCACCGAGGCGAACGAGGTCACACGCTCCCTCGTCGTCCGCGCCCGGGCCGGAGCCCTGGAAGTCCACGAGGAGCTCCAAGGCCCCATGCCGCCGGTGCCGGAGACCTCCACCATGCCGCTGTCCAAGGCCCTGCGAGGCGCGGCGTCCACGCTCACCGGCCCGGAGACCTACGAGGCCCCGCCCGACAGCCGCATCGCGGTGGAGCAGCGCAAGCTGTTCCGGGCCACAGGCATCGAGACCGCCGCCATCGCCCCCATCCGCGGCCCCCGCGAGGTGCTCGGCGCACTCACCCTGGGGCGCACCAGCCGCCACGAGGCCTTCACCACGGGCGACCTCGGCCTCCTTGAGGACATAGCCCGCCGCATCGGCATCGCCCTGGAGAACGCGCGCCACTACCAGCGGCAGCGCCAGGTCGCGGAGACCATGCAGCGCTACCTGCTGCCCCAACTCCCCGAGCTGCCCGGCGTGGAGATGACCACGCGCTACGTATCCGCCCCGGACGCCTCGCACGTCGGCGGCGACTGGTACGACGCCTTCACCCTCCCCGGCGGCGACGCCGCCCTGGGCATCGGCGATGTCGTCGGCCACGACCTGGAAGCGGCGGCGGGCATGGCCCAGTTGCGCAACATGCTGCGCGCCTTCGCGTGGTCCCAGGACCAGCGTCCGCACCGCATCGTGGAATGCCTCGACGAGGCCATGGCGCACATCTCCGACGTGCGCATGGCAACGCTCATCCTCGCCCGCCTGACCGCCGACGCCGACGGCCACTGGAGACTGCGGTGGGCCAGCGCCGGCCACCCGCCCCCGCTGCTCGTCGACCACGAGGGCGCCACCCGCTACCTCGACGAGGGCAACGGGCTTCTCCTGGGCTCGGACATCTCCGCGCCCCGCCTCGACGCCCACGTCGACCTGCCGCCCGGATCGACGCTCGTGTTCTACACCGACGGCCTGATCGAAACCCGCAGGCAGTCCCTGGACGTCGGGCTGGAACGCCTGCGCCGGCACGCCGCCTCGCTGGCCCGCAGGCCCCTGGACCTCTTCGCCGACCAGCTGCTGGAGCGCACCCGCCCGGCGGACAACGACGACGACGTCGCCCTGCTCGCCATCCGCATACCGCACGACACCGCGCGGACACCGCGAACGGTCGCGCCGGGCCCCGGCCGGTGATGCCGGTCGCCGCCGCGTCCCGCGGCCTTCCCGCGCCGGCGCCCGAAACACCGTCCGCTGAGCCGGCGACCGCGGGGGCCGCGCCCGTCGTCGCCGCGGGTGCCCGGGGGCGGGTCCGCGGGCTGCCGGTGCCCGGGCGCCCGTTCAGGCCGTGGCCCATGCCGCCGCCAGGGCGACGACGAGGGCGGCCAGGCCCACGATGAGCCGCCGCTGGAGGCGCAGTCGGGCCCGGGTGGCTTCCGCGGCACGGTGCCGCGCGCTCTCCGCCCGGGCGGCGGCCTGAAGGAAGGCCCGTTCCCGTCGCGTCGGTTCGTGGTGCTCCCGACCGCACAGCGCCCGGGCCTCGGCCAGGTCCGCGCCCTGGTAGAGGCGGCCGGGCAGCCGGCCGCTGTCGTGCCAGGCACGAGCCGCCTCCGCCAACCTGCGGTGGACGCGCCAGTCCTCCGAGCCCGTTTCCGCCCACCGGGCCAGGCGGGTCCAGGAGCGGGGCACGGCGGTGTGCGACCAGACGGCGCGGTCGCGGTCCAGGGTGACCACCCGGGCACGGGCGAACCGTTCCAGCACGGCCCGGGTCGCCGCGTCCTCGTCCAGATCCGACAGCGCGACAGCGCGAGGGCCGAGTGCGGTGGGGGCGTTCGCGGTGGCCAGGCGCAGCAGGAGGTCGCGGGCCCGGGGGTGCAGGGCGTCGGGCAGGCCGGCGTAGGCGGCCTCGGCGGAACGGTCGATCCAGTCCTCGATTCCGCCCGCGGCGCGCAGGGCGGTCAGGGTCAGCGCGTGCCCACCGCGGTGCAGCCAGGTCTCCTTGAGCACGGCCGACAGCATCGGAAGGGCACCCGGCTGTCCGGCGGTGGCCGCGGTGAGCACGGCGACAAGGGCGTGTTCCGGCGCGCAGCCGGCGCGGGCGGCGGGCTCGGCGATGACCCGGTGGAGTTCCTCCGGCGGTATCGGGCCGACGACGAGCGGGTCGACGAACAGCGCGGAGGCGGCCGGCAGCCGGCCGAGGCAGCGGTCGTGCAGATCGGTGCGCGTGCACACGACGATGCGGTGGTGTCCGGCACGGGAGGTGCCGGCCGACTCCAGCAGGCCGAGGAAGCGGGCACGTTCCGCGGGTGAGCGGCAGGCGGTGATCAGCTCCTCGAACTGGTCGATCACCACGACCGTCTCCTCGTCGTCGGGGAAGGGACCGTCGCCCAGCCGGGTCAGCCAGCGGCCGGCCTCCCGCATGGGGCAGGGGCCGGGAGTGAGGGTCACCACCCGCCCCCGATGGCCCTCGGCCCGCAGCCGGGCGATCAGTCCGGCGTTCAGCAGGGAGGTCTTGCCGGCGCCCGACGCACCGGTGACGGTGACCACGCGGCGGTGGCGCAGCCGTTCCCGCAACTCGGTGACCAGCGCGTCCCGGCCGAAGAACCACGGGGAGTCGCCGGGACCGAAGGGCGCCGCACCGAGGTAGGGCACCGTGTGCCGATCGCCGGGAACGGCTTCCGGAGGCCGCGGGTGGCCGGCGGCGGCGAGTGCGGAGGCCACGTCGCGCCAACGGCGTTCCCACCCGCCGACGTCACCCCCGCAGGCCCCGACGTACGCGAGGGTCACCGCGAGGGTGGGCAGCCTGCGCCCGCTCGCGGCCACCGAGAGACTGGCGGCCGAGGTGTGGGCCCGCAGGGCGAGTTGCCGATACGTGGGGCCGCCGGCCTCGTCGCGCAGCCTGCGCAGATCGGCGGCGAATCGCAGGAGCGGTGTGTCCCCCTGCTCCAGGGGCTGTTCCTGACGTGGCATCGGGACCCCTTTCCCGGCCGCTCCCGCTCGGGCGGCGGCGCGCAGGACGTCCGACGACGTTTCCCGGGCGGTCGCGGACGGCATCCGCCCGTCCCGCGGAAGACGCAGCGTCCGCACACATTACGCACGGTGTCGACGCAAGAACAGCGTGAAATCCGCCATTTACGCACGTGTTCGACCTGGTCGGCTCCGACGGGACGATCCGGCGCGTTTGTTCCGAGGTTGTTCACGCTTGTTGTTCAGCCGGTCCGACGTGTTCAGAACAACACGATGTCCGGTAGCAATGAAACGGCGGGGCGTCGAACAGAACGTCGACCACCGTCTGCCCCCGAGAGCGTGACCTCTTCGTCGGGAGACCCCTATGAAGTTTTCTCGGTACTGCCGCTCCCTCCTGTCCACCCCCGCCACCGCGGTGAGCCGTTACACGCCCTGCCACCGGTCCGGCGCCGACATCGCCATGGTGGACCTGGAGGACTCCGTGCCTCCCGAACGCAAGGAAGAGGCCCGGCGCCTGGCGGCGCGGTTCTTCACCGGCCCCGGTGGCCCGGCCCGTCCGGCGATCCGCATCAACACCGTCGGCGAACCGGACGGCCTGCGCGACCTGCTCGCGCTGCGGCAGTACCCCGTCAAACCGGCCCTGGTCCTGATCCCCAAGGCCGAATCCCCCCGCGACATCGAGATCGTCGAACACGCACTGGCACCGACCTGCCCGGACACCGAGTTCTTCGCCGTCGTGGAGAGCCCGCGCGGGCTGGCGAACGCGCCCGCCATCGCCGCGGCCTCGCCGCGACTGCGCGCCATGGTGTTCGGCTCGGCCGACTACTCCTTCGCCATCGGCGCGAGCCTGAGCTGGGAGGCGCTCGCCTACGCCAGGGCGAGTCTGGTGAACAGCGCCCGCGCGGCGGGGATCGAGGTCATGGACTCCCCGTACTTCGGGGCGCTGGACACCGACGGCCTGCGCCGCGAGGCCGCCGCAGCCCGCGACTTCGGATTCAGCGGGAAGGCCGCGGTCCATCCGCGGCAGATCTCCGTGATCAACGAGGCGTTCTCCCCCGGGCCCGCGCTGCTCGACCAGGCCAGGAAGGTGGTGGCGGCGGGCCGGGAGACCGGCAGGGGAGTGACGATGGTCGACGGCGTCATGGTCGGTGTGCCCTTCTTCGAGGCATCCCAGCAGCTGATCGAGGAGTTCGGCTAGACCCCGAGGGCCCGCGCGCCCCCGCGCGCTGCCCGCCCGTGCCATCGCACCACCCCATGAACCCCCACCGGTGCACTCGTGCGCCCTCGACAGGGAGCTTGCGACCATGCCTCAGAATTCCCCGCCCGACATCACAGGACCGCACCGCCACCGCAACAACGCGTCGATGCTCCGCGCGGCGGACCCCGCGTGGCAACGGGCCGCCGACGCCGGCCTCATCGGCGTCCACGTCGACACCCCGGACGCGAACAACCGGCTCGTCGTCCGGGAGACCGGGCACGAGTTCGTCAACATGTGCTCCGTCGGGTACCTGGGGCTCAACCACCACCCCGCGATCATCGAGGGCGCCATCGACGCCCTCAGAGAAGCGCAGGCCACCTGGCTCGTGGTGTCCACAACCCGCATCCGCCACAACCTGCTGGTGCGCATGGAGGAGGAACTGGGCGACCTGTTCGGCGCGCACATCCTCCCCGGCACCTCCTGCACGGCACTCACCGCCGGCATCCTGCCCCTCGTGGCCTCGGGCCACCTCACGGACGGGCAGCCCCGGGTCATGGTCTTCGACCGGTACTGCCACTTCTGCATGGCCTACGTCAAACCCGTCTGCGCCGAAGAGACCCTGGTCCTGACCTGCGACCACAACGACCTCGACTACCTGGAGAAGATCTGCCGCCAGTACCCGAGGGTGGCCTACGTCGCCGACGGCGCCTACTCCATGGGCGGGGCCGCGGCACTCGCCGGCCTGCGCGACCTCCAGGAGCGGTACGGGCTGTTCCTGTACATCGACGACTCGCACTCGCTGTCCATCCTGGGCGAGAACGGCGAGGGGTTCGTCCGCTCGCAACTGGAGATGAACGACCTCACCGTCATCGTCGCCAGCCTCGGCAAAGGCTTCGGCACGGGCGGCGGCGTGGCGATGCTCGGCAGCCGCACCATGTTCGAATTCCTCCACCGCCACGCCGGGCCGGTCGGCTGGTCGCAGAACATGTCCCTCCCCCTGGTCGGCGCCTCGCTCGCCAGCGCCGCGATCCACCGATCCCCGGAACTGGGCGAACTCCAGCGCCGCCTGCGCGAGAACATCGACCACTTCGACCGCACCTTCCCGACCGCGTTCGCCGGCAATGGGCTCCCCGTACGCCGCATCACCGTCGGAGAACCCGACGACGCGGTGCGCCTGTCCGAGGAACTGTTCAAACGCGGCTTCTACAGCTCCGCCGTCTTCTTCCCCATCGTCCCGCGGGGCGAGGCGGGGCTGCGCATCATGCTGCGCGCCGACCTCACCACAGAGCTGATCGACGACTTCACCGGCAACGTCAGGGACGTGCTGTCCACCTTCTGAACCGCCCGCGCACCGGGGCGAGCCCCCTACGGACCGGCCGAGAGGACACGCACATGCACGAGGCAGGCGCAGAACCGGCAGACCGCGGCGCGGTCCCGCCCGGCCAGGCGACCGCGGAACCGGCCCCGCCCACCGGCTTCGAACGGATCGGCAGACAGCGGTACCGCGAACTGGTCGGGTTCCTCTACGAGGAGTTCACGGTGGGCGACGTGATCGAGCACAGGCCCGGCCGCACGGTCACCGAGATGGACAACGTGCTGATGAGCATGCTGTCCATGAACGACGCCCCCCTCCACATCGACGCCGCCTACTGCGAGACCCTGCCCTGGGGACGGCCCCTCGTCTCCAGCCTGGTGACGCTCAGCATCGTCGGCGGGATGACCGCACGCAGCACCAGCGGGCGGGCACTGGCCAACCTCGGCTGGGACCACATCAAGCTGCCCGCCCCGGTGTTCGCGGGCGACACCCTGTACGCGCACAGCGAGATCCTCGCGAAACGACGCTCCCGCAGCCGCCCCGGCCAGGGCATCGTGTCCTGCCGCACCACGGGGACCAAGTCCACCGGAGAAGTCGTGCTGGTCTTCGAGCGCAGCTTCCTGGTGCCCTGCCGCGAAACGGCCGCGGCACCGCCCGCGAACGCCGGCGCACCGGCGGGGGAGGGGGAGTGAGAACCCTGCTGATCGGCAACAGCCGGACCGAGGACATGGTCGGAGATCTCTCCCGCCTGTCCGCACGGGCACGTGAGGCCGCCGCACACACGGCCCACCGCCTGCTGTGGTGGGCCAGGGAGGGGGACATCCTGGTGCTGCCCACCGCGCCGGACGACGCGTTCGCGGACTACGTGGCCGGCCTCACCGGCACCCCGCGCTCCACGGTCACCGTGCGCGTGCCCGCCCCCGGCGCCCTCGGCGAGCACCTCCTGACGCCGGACCGGCTGGCCGACACCGACCTTCAGCGGACGCTGGCGGAGGACCTGGGAGCACCGCCGTCCGGCGGCACACCCGGACTGCGCGTCCTGCCCGTCTACGCCGACCAGGCCGTGGCCCAGCTCGCGCACCGCCTGGGCGCGGCGCGGGCGCTGCCCGGCCACGCCTTCCACGCCCAGGGAGGCAGCGCCCTGGTCAACAGCAAGGCGGCCTTCCGGTCGGTGGCCGCCGGAGCCGGGGTGCCGACCGCCCCGGGCACGGTGGTCACCGATCCAAACGAGGCGGCCCGCGCCATCGGCGGGCTGCTCGGCGCGGGCCACTGCGCCATGGTCAAGCAGGAGTTCAGCGGCGGCGGCCTGGGGAACGAGGTGCTGGCGCCCGTACCCGGTGTCGAGCCGGCCGGCGCCCCCCGGGCCGTCGTGCTGCCCGATGACACCGCCGTGCGCGCCTACGTGACCGAGCGCTGGCCCTGGCTGACCGAAGGCGGACGGCACCGGCTGGTCGTGGAGCGCTACTACACCGGCGCCGTGCCGGTGTACGCGGAGTTCGACCTCACCGACACGGCGGTCGAACTCACCGGCACCGGCGAGATGCTGATGGATCCGGTGGTCGTCGGTGAGATCGTGCCGGCCTCCGCCACGCTGCCGGCCGACGCCGTGGCCGAGTTGGTCGCTGTCGGCCGGCGCTTGTGCGAGGCGTACCGAGCGCTGGGCTACCGGGGCACGATCAGCGCCGACGCGTACCGCACACCGGAAGGCGAGATCCGCTTCTGCGAGGCCAACGGCCGCATCACCGGTTCCACCCACCTGCACACCATCATGGCCGCCCGCCTGGTGGGCCCGGCCCTGCGGCCCCGGCGGGTCCTCCTGGGCGGTGAGTGCCCCGCCCCCTCCTTCCGCGCCGCCCTCTCCGCGCTGACCGCAGCCAACCTGGGCTTCGACCCGGCGGCCGGCGCGGGCGTCGTCCTGGTCAACGGGTCCGCCCCGGGAGCCGGGACAGTCACCTACTGCGCCGTCGCCGACGACGCCGCGGGCGTCCGGGACCTGCGGCACGCGCTGGAAGCGGCGCTCGCGAGAGCGCAGAGCTGACCCACGCGGATCCGCACCGCCGGCTTCCCACCGTACCGGGGCCGCTCCGCCCCGCGACCCGAGCCGAAAGAAGGCAGAACCATGCGCCTGAACAGCTATGACGGTTGGTCCCCCCTGCGCGAGGTGGTCCTCGGGTCCGCCGACAACTACACCGCCCACGACCGCGAGTTGTCCTTCGACCTCTTCTTCCACGACGAAACGCCCTACAGCCGCATCTACTATCCGCGCCACGTGACATCCGGCGCGGCTCCCGGCCGGCGCACCACCATCAAGAAGCGCTACCTGGAGGAACTGCGCGAGGACGTCGAGGGGATGGCCGAGATCTTCGCCCAACTGGGCGTGACCGTCCACCGGCCGCTGCCGCTCGACGCCTCGACCGGCGAGGTGCGCACGCCCGCCTTCGCGGCAGCCGTCGTCCCGCCGCTCAACGTCCGTGACAACAGCATCGTCTTCGGGGACGAGATCATCGAGACCCCGCCACTGGTGCGCTCGCGCTACTTCGAGACGCAGTTCCTGAAACCGGTCTACGCCGAGTACTTCCGCCGCGGCGCACGCTGGACGGTCATGCCGCGCCCGATGATGACCGACGCCTCGTTCGACCTCTCCTACGTGGCGGACGCGGCCAAGCCCGGCTCCCTCATCGAACCGATCACCGACTCGCGACCCTCCCCGTACGACACCGGGTTCGAGATGATGATCGACGGTGCCCAGTGCCTGCGGCTGGGCCGGGACGTGTTCGTCAACGTCTCCAACGCCAACCACGCGCTGGGCTGCGACTGGCTGGAACGCCACCTGCGCGGGCGGTTCCGCGTGCACCGGCTGCACCGGCTGGCCGACAGCCACATCGACAGCACCGTCCTGGCGCTGCGGCCCGGGCTGCTGCTGGTGCGCACACCCGGCGTCGCCGAGCGGCTGCCGAAAGCCCTCCAGAGCTGGGACATGATCTTCCCGCCCGAACCCGAGGACAACAACTTCCCCGACTACGAGGACGACGACCTCATCCTCACCAGCCGCTACATCGACCTCAACGTGCTGTCCGTCTCGCCGGACACCGTGCTGGTGAACGCGGCCTGCCCCGAGCTGGCCCGCACGCTGGAAGGACACGGGTTCACCGTGGTCCCGGTGCGCCACCGCCACCGGCGGCTGTTCGGCGGCGGCCTGCACTGCTTCACGCTCGACACGGTGCGGGAGGGATCCGGGCCCGAGGACTACCTGGACTGAGACCGGCCCGCGCGGTTTTGCCGCGGGCGCGCCGCGCGAACACACGGAAGGGACACCGGGCATGGGAGCGGGAGCGGGAGCGGGGACGATGCGGGCCGTGGTGCTGCGGCGCTTCGGCGGGCCGGGACAGCTGCGCACGGAGTCGGTGCCGCAACCGGCCCCCCGCGAGGGGGAGTCGGTCATCGACGTCACCCTCGCCGGGC
Organism: Streptomyces marincola; assembly: GCF_020410765.1. Classification (NCBI taxonomy): domain Bacteria; kingdom Bacillati; phylum Actinomycetota; class Actinomycetes; order Kitasatosporales; family Streptomycetaceae; genus Streptomyces; species Streptomyces marincola. The sequence continues at coordinate 6,578,136 of NZ_CP084541.1, forward strand.
TCAACTTCGCGGACCTGGAGATCCGGCAGGGCGCGTACGCCCCGCCCCCGCTGCCCGCCGTCCTGGGCGTCGATGTGGTCGGGCGGCGCCGTTCCGACGGACGCCGTGTGGCCGCGCTGCTGCGGGAGGGAGGCGGCTACGCGCAGGCCGCTGTCGCGCGCGACGCCTACACGGTGGACGTGCCCGACCACATCGACGACGCCCAGGCGCTCGGCCTGCTCGAACAGGGCTGCACCGCGTACGGCGCCCTCGTCACCGCCGGACGGCTGCGGCCGGGGGAGAGCGTCGCCGTCGCGGCTGCCGCGGGGGGCGTGGGGCACCTCGCGGTGCAACTCGCGCTCGCGCTGGGCGCCCGTACCGTCGCCGGCATCGCGTCGACCCCGGCGAAACGGCGGTTCGTCCGCTCGCTGGGCGCGCGGGTGGCGGTCGGCGCACCCGAGCGGCTCAGTGCGGAATTGCCCGAGGGAGTCGACCTGTATCTCGACTCGGTCGGCGGCCCCGCGCTGCGGGCAGGGCTCGCCGCGCTGGCCCCGTTCGGGCGGCTGGTGACCATCGGCGAGCGCGGAGCGGGACCGGGCAGCAGCGTGCCCGTCGAGGAGCTGACGGGGCGTTCCGTGGGCGTGCACGGGTTCTGGATGCGGCACGTGCTGGCGGATCCCGCGCTGTTCGCGCGCACCGCGGACGCCCTGTTCGCCCTGGCAGGGCGCGGGCTGGTGCGGGCCCGCGTCGACCGCGTGGTGCCGTTGGACGGAGTGGGCGCGGCCCACGAGGCGATGGCCGCGCGGGCCACGCTGGGCAAGGTACTGGTCGACGTGCGGGCATGACGAGCCGCGGATCGTCAGTGGGACGCACGGTAGGTCTGGACGATGCCCGACTCCCAGGTGACGACGAGCTGTTCGCCATCCAGGGCGACGGTGGCCCGGGTATCCGGCCACCGCATCTCACCCGACACGACGCACTCGACCGTGATAACACCCTCGCTCACGGTGCCCTGGCAGACGTCGCCCTCGACGCTCGTGCTCTCGACGAAGTGGACCTCGTCCATGATGAAGCTGATGTTCGTGGTGTAGGGGGGATCGGCGCCCTCCCCGACGAGCACCCATGCCCCCTGGATCTGCTCGTTGGCCGGTGCGCCGCCGTCCGCCCCGCCCTCCGGAAGCCGGACCTCGCTGCCCTCCGAGTCCGGCGTCTCCGGCAGGCCGGAGAACGGACCACCGTCACTGTCACCGCCACAGCCCGCCAGCACCAACGCGACCACAGCCGTCGGCACGGCCGCCCGTATGCCCTTGCGCATGTCTCCCCCTCATCGATCAGTCGCCGTAGGCTACCGCCACGGTCGCGGGGGCGCCCGCGGCAGCACGTACGACGGGTCCACCCGGGGCACTCGGCCCTCGCCGGCACCGGCCGTGCGAAGCCTCCCACCGCCGGCGCCTGTACCGTTCGCCACCGGCGTGCGGACCTCGACGGCGGGTCGGCTGCTCACCTCGGTTTCTGGCCGCCGCTCGCACGCCAAGTCCCCCGTGCGTGGAACGCCAGGGCTTACGCAAGGCCACTAGTATGGGCTGACGGCTCTTCATTCATGGAGGTAGGGAGATGGGCGGCGGGAAGGAGGATGTGCTGGGGCTCGAGGCCGCGCGGGCCCGCTGGTCCGAACTCATCGACTCCGCGGCGCACGGTGGAGTGACGCACCTGCGTGACGCGGAATCCGGTGCCGTCGCGCGGTTGGTACCCCGGGACCGCAGTCCCGTCCCCATCGAGGAACTGCCTGCCTGGGCGGTGACCGCGGCCCGCCCGAAACTGGGCAACCTGGTCCGGCAGGCGGCGGCCGGCCAGCCGGTCGCACTGACCCGGCGCGGTGAACTGGCGGCGGTGCTCGCCCCCGCCCCCGGGGCGGCGGGCCCGGCGACGAGCAGCGGCCTGGACGACCTGCTCGACACCCTCACCTCCGCCGCCCCCCAGGCCCCCACGACGACGGTGCCGACCGGCATCGCATCGCTGGACGAACTGCTCGGCGGCGGACTGCGCCCCGGTCAACTGGCGCTCGTCACCGGCCCGCCCGGCTCCGGCATGTCCGCCCTGGCCCTGGGGGCGGCGCGCGCCGCCGCCCTGGGCGCCGCAGCACCCGGACCGGTGATGGTCGCCTCCGCGCAGATGTCGCGCCAGGACCTCGCCGCCCGCATGCTCGCCGCCGAAGCCGGCCTGCCCCTCGCGCAGATCACCACCCAGACCGTTCCCGAGGCCGACCGGCCACGCCTGGAGGCCGCGGCGGCCCGCCTGCGAGGCGCGCCCCTGCACCTGGTCGACCGGCAGACCACCCTCGCCCAGGTCCGCACCGCGGCCGCCGCGGTCCCCGGCATCGCGCTGCTGGTCCTCGACCCCGTGACCCACTTCGATGTCGGCACGGCCGCTCCGGCCCTCGCCCTGCGCAGGCTGGCCACCGACCTGGGGGCGGCGGTCCTGGCGGTGGCCGCCCACGGCCCCGGCCTGCCCCCCGTGGAGGCCGAGGCCGACCTCGCCGCCCGCCTGCACCGCCAGGACGACGGGGCCGCCGCGCGGTTGGAGATCATCCGGTACCGGCACGGCCCCACCGCCATCCTGCCGCTCACCGCCGACCTCCAACGCGCCCGACTCCTGCCCGCACCGGCCCCCGACCACGACGAGCCACCCCGCCCCACCGCACCCGTCCGATCGCGCCTCGCCACCGCCTTCCAGCGGCCGGCCGCCGCGCCACGCGCCGAAAGCACCGCGGCGCGCGACGCCCGCGCCGGGCACCGGCGCCACCAGGCCGCCCGCCGCACCAAGTCGGCCGACCAAGCCGCCCAAGCGCTGCGGGAGATGGTCACCGCCGCGGTCGAGGACGAACTCGACAAGGCCCAGGGTGACGCCCAGGCGGCAATGGACAGACTGGCCAAGAGAGCGATCCCCGATGTGATGCGCCTCTTCGAGCAGAGCCGCGCCGGCGCCCGGTACGAGTACACCGCCTACCCGGCCCTCCCCGACATCCTGCACCGGCCCAGCAAAAAGGACCCCGACCTCGTCTGGGAAGCCCGCCCGTCCTGGCACCACCCCGCCTACCGCCGCCACCCCGACGGCGAACTCGCCGTCACCCCGCTCGACGTGAACGCCGCCTACCTCTCGGCGCTCAAATGCCACCTCCCGATCGGCCGCCTGGAACACGACCCCACCGGCGACTACGACCCCAAGCGCGCGGGAGTCCACCTCATCACCCCGGCCGCGTGGCAGCACCCGGACCTGCCCAACCCCCTCGGCGACCGCGAGGAACCCGGCCCGCTGTGGATCACCACCGCCACCCTGCGCCTCCTGCTGCGCCTGGCCGGACCCAAGCACCGACTCCTCGACCCCCCGCTCATCCACGAGTCCTGGACCAGCTCCGCGACGGAGAACTTCCTCGACGCCCTGCGCCAGGTCCTCGCCGCCGCACGCACCGACGCCCTCGACCAGGACGACTACGTCACACTCCACTACATCAAGATGATGTACGCGAAGATCGTCTCCACCATGGGCGAATCCACCGAGAACCGCGACATCATGCGCCCGGACTGGATGCACAACATCCGCAGCCAGGCGTTCTCCAACCTCTACGGCCGCGCACTGAAGGCCCACCGGGCCGGCCTGACCGTGATCTCCGTGATGGGCACCGACGAACTCCACGTCGCCGGCGACTGGCACCAGGTGTTCACGCAGGGGCGCGGCCTGGCCGACATGAAGACCAAGACCGACCGGGACGGCCGCCCCGTCCACTACGCCGTCACCCGGGTCGGCCGCTGATGGCCGGCCGCTGGATGCGTTTCGGCTTCTACAACGCCCAGGGCGTGCCCGGCCGCGACGCCCTGGGCCACGGCATCGAACGCATGGTGACCGGCATCGCCTCCCCGCCCGACAGCGAACGCGGCGTCGCCGCCCGCCTGCGCTACCTCACCGCCTCACCCGCCGGCTACCAGGCCATGGAACGGGCCGGGATCCACGTCACCGCCCGCACCCTGTACGCCTGGCTCGCCGAGGAACGCCTGCCCACCCCCGCCAACCGCGCCAGACTCGACGACGCCTACTGGGACCTGCGCCGCCACAACGTCGCCGCGGACCTCAAACGCCGCCTGATGTCGCACGGCGGGACCCGCATCGAGATCGACCCCGTCGACCAGTCCCGCGTCGAGGTCCGGCACCGCCGCGACATCCAGATCCGCCACATCAACGTCCGCCCCCGCGTCTGGGACACCGCGGTCGACGCCTGGCTCGCCGACGACGAACAGACCATGGACGCCATCTGGGACGACCTGATCCGCGGCAACCTCGGAAGCGAGTGGGACGCCTACTCCTACGTCTCCTCCCTCGGCTGGAACGCCTGAACAGCAGACCGCACCCCTGCACGGCTGCCCGGCCGCGGCCGGACGTGCGGACCCCGAAGCGCGGTACCGGGCCCGGGGATGCCCGGACGCGCCGACGACGCGGCGCACGAGGGAGGTCCGGTGGCCCAGAACGCGCGGCGCCGTGTTCTGGGTGCTTCGCGTGCTCCGACCGCCCGGCTTCCGGTGGACTGCCCTCCACCGGAAGCCGGTTCCCGTCGGTGACGGAGGCAGTGGCCGGTCGGAGACGAGGCGTCAGTAGCCGTAGATCATCCGGTAGGCGACCTCCGGCAGGAACTGCCCTGCCGTGGAGCCCGAGCCGACGCCGCAGTCCCCGTCGGACTCGCCCGGCGTCTTGATCCACAGGAGCATCTCGGCGCCTCCGCCCCCTTGCTGGGTCGGCGTCCCGATCCTGCGACCGGCGGGGTTGCACCACTGGCCGTTGGAGCCGTTGCCGTTGCGGCTGGTGTCCACGACGAACGGCCGGCTGTAGCCGTAACGCTGGCCCAGCACCTGGTTGATGCTGCCGGCGTAGGCCGCGTTCTGCGAGGTGGTGAAGTAGTTCGAGACGTTGAGGGAGAAGCCCCTGGCGAGGCCGAGTCCCGCGGCGTTGAGGCGGTCGGCCATGGTCGAGGCGTCGGTCCACCCGGGGTTGCCCGCGTCGAGGTAGACCCAGGCGTTCGGCGCCTTGGACCTGAACTCCGCCAGGGCGTTGCGGAGCATGGTCTGGCGCTCGTTGATCTGGCCCGGCGTCATGCAGCTGTAGTCGCCGAGCGCGTCGGGTTCGAGAACCACCACGGCCGGCCGGCTGCCGATGCCACCGGCGAAGGCGGAGATCCACCGCGCGTACTCGGCCGGGGACGAGGCTCCGCCCCCTGAGTGGCCACCGCAGGCGTCGCGGCCGTAGATGTTGTAGGCGACGAGGATCGGCAGCTTGTCGGCCGACTGCGCCGCGCCGGTGTAAGCGTTCGTGGCGGAGCCGATGTCGCCGCTCCAGGCACCGAACCAGCGGGCCATGGGGGTGTTCGCGATGGAGGAGCGGATGGCGGATGCCCGTCCGTCACTCGGGTTGCCGGCCGCCCAGAGGGCGGGATTGGAGTTCGGGTCGACGTAGAAGCCGCTGGTCATGGCGCGGGGGTCGGGTGCCGCCTGTGCGGACGGCGAGGATGCCAGGAGCAGGGGCAGTGCGAGGAGCGCCGCCACTGCTCCGCGGATGAGTGTGCGCATGGAGGTACCTCGTCTGTGGGGATGGAAGCGCCGCGCGGCGTTCGTCCTGAGCCCGCGGCGCAGGGGTGCGATGCCACCGGGCCGCGGCCTTCCGAGCACGAGCGGCGCAGGGCGATCGGCTGCACTTTTGGGAGCGCTCCCAGATCTGGGAGGGAACGTCCCGAGGTATCCTCCGTATGGTGTGTGAGCTGATGAGGGCTGTCAAGAGAGGCCGCACACCCGTCCACCTCCCGCCGGTGAGGCGCTCCGTGATCGCCAGGAAACTGGAAGCGCTCCCAACGATCGGGAGTAGCATCTCGGCAACCGGAGCGAGAAGGGGTGCGCAGCCATGACCGAGGTGCCGCGCCGGCAGCCCACACTCGACGAGGTGGCCGAGCGGGCCGGCGTCTCCCGTTCCGCGGCCTCCCGGGTGCTCAACAACGCGCCGCACGTCAGCCGCGCCAAACGCGACGCGGTCCGGCGGGCCATCAGGGAACTCGGCTACGTCCCGAACCCGACGGCGCGAGCACTGGCGACGCGCCAAAGAGGCGTGGTCGCTCTCGTCATCTCGGGGGAGAGCCCGTCGATCTTCGCGGACCCGTTCTTCGCCAGGGTGATCGTCGGCGCGTCCGCCGCCCTGGAGGAGGCGGACCTGTATCCGATGCTGTGCCTCGCGGCCACCGACCGCGGACGGCAGCGCCTGGAGGAACTCCTCCGCGCCCGGGGCGCGGACGGCGTCATCGTCATGGCGGTGCGGGAGAACGACCCCGTGCTCCACATCGTCCGGGAGACCGTACTGCCCGTGGTCTTCGGCGGGCGCCCGGTGGGATACGAGCCGCCGTGGTACGTGGACGCGGACAACGCGGGGGGCGCGCGCCAGGCCACGGAGCACCTGCTCGCCCGCGGAAGAAGGCGAGTGGCCGTGATCTGCGGCCCGCTGGACACCCACGTGAGCCGGGAGCGCCACCGCGGATACCGGGAGGCCATGATGCTGGCCGGCCTTGAGCCCTGCGACCCGGTCATCGGGGACTTCACCGAGCCGGGCGGCGCCGTGGCCATGGCCGAGTTGCTGAAGCGGTACCCGGAGGCGGACGGGGTGTTCGCCGCCAACGACAACATGGCGGCGGGCGCGCTGCGCACGCTGCGCGGCGCGGGCCGGGCGACTCCCCGCGACGTCGCGGTCGTGGGCTTCGACGACCTGGACATCGCGCGGATCACCGAACCGCCGCTGACAACGGTCCACCAGCCCGTCCAAGCCCTGGGACGCGAGTCGGCCCGCATGCTCGTCGGACTCATCCGCGGTGAGCAGCCCACCTCCCTGGTCCTGCCCACCCGCTTGGTCACGCGCTCCAGCACCTGACCGGTCGACGACGTGGAGTGCCCCGAGTGCGGTCGGAGACCGGTGCCTCAGGACGCGGGATCACCCGGGCGAGCGGCCGGCCCCCGGCACGTGTCGGCGATTGCGAACCTCAGGCCCGGCTCCGCCCGCTCCCTCGGCCACGCGCCGGAGGCGACCCTGCCGCGCCCGGACCTGGATGCCCGGGAACGGGAACGTGATACGCCGGCTCGAACGCGTTCACCGCTTCCGAACCATGGCCTCAGCCGTGACGGAACGCGAACGGGCCACGCTGGCCCGAAGTCCGCTGGGGCTCGGCCCCCGGTCGGAGAAGGAGTGGCGACTGGCGGAGTCGTCGTTCAAGCCACCCGGGGCAGCCCCTCGGCAACGCGGCCCCCGCATCAGGACTCGGACCGCATGCGTTGGCTGCCGCGCGGAACCGCCCCCGCACACGATCGCGGCACGAAGAGACCTAGCGCCCCAGCCCCTCCACGGCCACGGACGCGGCCTCGGCGACGAGCGCGTCGCGGTGTTCCGCGTCCTCCTCGTCGCGGCTGGACATGACCGCCATGACGATGGGGTTGCCCCCGTCGTCCGGCCACACCACGGCCACGTTGTTGCGTCCGCCGTACCCGGCCGATCCGCTCTTGTCGGCCACGGTCCACTCCTCGGGCACGCCGGCCTTGATGAGGGTCTCGCCGGTGGTGTTGGTCTCCATCCACTGCCGCAGCAGTGCGCGTTCCTGCCGTTCCAGCGCATCGCCCAGCAGGAACGCGCGCAGACTGCCGGCCATCGCGCGCGGTGTGCTGGTGTCGCGGATGTCGCCGGGGGTGGCCTCGTTCAGATCCGTCTCGTAACGGTCCATCTCGGTGACGTCGTCGCCGAACTCCTCCAGCACCGCCTCCAGCCCATCGGGCCCGCCGAGCGTGTCGAGGAGCAGGTTGGCCGCTGTGTTGTCGCTGTACCACAGGGTCGCCGCGCACAGGTCGCGCAGGCTCATCCCGGTGTCGACGAAGTTCTCGGTCACGGGGGAGTAGGGGACCAGCTCGTCGGCGGAGTAGGCGATCACCTCGTCGATCCCCTCAAGACCGTGCTCCCGGAGCACGGCACCCGCCAGCAGCGCCTTGAAAGTGGACGCGTACGCGAAGCGGTCGTCCGCCCGGTAGGCGACTTCCCGGCCCGTGCCCGTGTCCAGGGCGTAGACACCGAGCCGCGCGTCGAACTCACGCTCAAGTTCCCGGAGGCCGCCGGCCGTGTCCTCCGCGAGGGGCACGGACCGCGCGGAGTCCGCGGCCGCAACGGGCGCGGACCCGACGCCCTCCTGGCCGCACGCCGGCAGCGCGACGAGCGCGAGCAGACCGGCCGCGCACGCGGCGCCTCGGCGCATGCGAAACGTGTACGTCATGGTGGTGAACCTCCGAGCCGTCGAGGGACCGTTCCGCCTTCCGGATCAAAGGGATCCGGGGCGACCCCACCACCCTCCGGCCCGCGCGTACCTCCCGTCCAAGACACGAGCGCGCGGTTCCATGCCGCTTCTGCATAACGGCCCCGGAGTCGCGGGCATCACGCCATCCCCGAACCGACGCGCCCCGGCCGCTCCGCGACGTACGGCAACCGCGGAGGACCGGCATGAAGACATCCGCCCAAGCGGACCCGGACACCACCGCCCGATGAGCCGGGCCCGGGCGCCGACAGACGGTCCATGCCGCTTTGGCATACTCCCCTACCGTGGACCTTGTCGGAGCCTGCCGCGCGTTCGTCAACGTGAGCGAACGCGGCAGTTTCACCATCGGCGCCGCGGCGGCCCGGATGGCCCAGTCCGTCGCGAGCCGCCGCATCGCCGCACTTGAGCAGCATCTCGGCCGACGGCTGCTCGAACGATCCTCGCGCGCCGCCACGCTCACCCCCTTCGGACGGGACATGCTGCCCCTGGCGACGCAACTCGTCCGGCTGGCCGACCAACTGGAACACGAGGCGGAGGCCATGCGGCACCAGCCGCTGCGCATCGCCGTACCCGCCACCTGCCCCACCGCCGCGCTCGCTCACCTCATCGCCGACGCGCACAGCCACGGCATCGTCCTCGACGCCCACCCCGCCGACCCCGCCGAACGGGCCGAGCTGGTCCGGCTCCAGCGGGTGCGGGCCGCCCTGCTGGCGAGGCCGCCCCACGACGCCTCCTGGACCGTTCCCCTCGGCCTGGCCGTCGCCGAGCCTCCGCACCGGCCGTCGGACCCGGCCGGACCCGAAGCCGGCCCGCTCTACCTGGACACGCTGCGCCCCGGCCGGACCGACCGCGAGGAACGGCCGCGCCGCGTCTGGTTGCAGCCCGAGGACGACGTGCCGCACATCCGGGACAGCCTCGCCCGCCTGCGCGACGCCGTCGGGTTGCGTCCTGCCCAGCTGTCCGTCGCCCGCTCCGTGGCGTCCGCGGTGGCCGACGTGCTCAGCCACGGCGACGCGTTGCTCTCCTCACCCGCCCAGGCCGGGCACCTCGGACTGCGGTGGCGGCCCATCGGGGAACTCGCCGCCCTCGCCCGCGGTTACACCCTGGCCGTGGCGGACGCCGCGGACACCGACGCCACGCGCCTCGGCGAGCGGTGCGCGGACGGAATCGCCCGGTGCCTCGGCGCCACGGCGGACGCCGGAGTGGCCGCGTGAACGACGACAGGCTGCTGAGGGAACTGCGCCACCGGCTGCGCGACGGCGGGCTCCAGGGCTCGGTGCTCGTCCGCGACCTGAACACCGGCGACGAGCTCGGCATCGACCCCGACGTCGCGTTCCCCGCCGCCTCACTGGTGAAAGTGCCCCTCGCGCTCGCCACGCTGGAACGCATCAGGCGGGGCGAACTCGACGGCGCGGCCGTACTCGACGTGGCCCCGGGACGGGTCACCACCCCTGGACCCACCGGGCTCAGCAGGTTCCTGCACCCCGCCCGCATCGCCGTGGACGACCTCCTCTACCTCAGCGTCTGCGTCAGCGACGGAACCGCCACCGACGCCCTGTTCGGCCTGACTCCGCCGCCCGTGGTCGCCGTGATCCTCCGTGAGCTCGGAGTACGCGGCATCGACGTGCGCCACACGACGGGGGAGCTGTCCGACACCCCGGCGGAACGCTTCGACGCCGCGGACGTCCACCTCGCCCACGCCCTCGCCATCGACGCGGGAACGGCGGGACAGGGCCACAGGGTGCCGCAACTCGACATCTCGCGTGCCAACACCGGCACCGCCCGCGCGTTCGTCGACCTCCTCCAGGCGCTGTGGACGCAGCCCACCGCCATCCATCCCGAGGTCGCCGCGCGTGTGCGCACCCTCATGGCCGGCAACGTCCTGCGCCACCGCCTGGCCCCGGACTTCTCGACCGACACCTCCACCTGGTCGTCCAAAACCGGCACACTGCTCAACCTGCGCCACGAGATCGGCGTCGTCGAGCACACCGACGGCCAGACGTACGCCGTGGCCGTGCTGACCGAGTCGCGGGTGGCCGCGAGCAGCCAGCCCGCCGCCGAAGCCCTCATGGGACAGGTCGCCCGCCGCCTGCGCGACCGCATCCGCTCCGGCTGAGCCCTCCGCGGCAGCCCGCAGCGCCCCGGGCCGCTCCGTCACCGGCCCGGGGCCACCACCCGCGGTCCTCGAAAGGTCCCACCATGACGGCGGTCCGGATTACGAATCCGCCTCGTCGGCACCGACCAGCTCCATCCCTCAGGCGGGTTCGACACCATGAGCGACCCGCCGGAACCGGCCACCGCCGCGGCCGGGTGGCACCGGCCGCGCTGCCACGCGCGAGGCGTTCCGCACGGAGGTCGACGGTGCCATCGCCACCGCGGTGGCGCTGCCCGACTACGAGGCGACGGCGGGCGCGGTCCGCGACGGCCTGGCGGCGGACGACGGCGGGCAGCCGGGCGATCCGGACAAGGCGGCCCGTGCCGTGCTGCCCACCCCCGCCCTCCCGAACTCCCTGCGGCGCCTGCCCCTGGGTGACGACGCGGGGACGGCGATGCGTGCGCATCCGGCCCGCGTGGCGAGCGATGCGGAGTCCACGACGGACATCGGCACGTGCCCGGCCATCACCCTCCCGTGAGCGAGCGGCGGCGCGGGCGCCGCGCGTCCGGGCAGCCCGCCGGCGACGGGCTGCCCGGACGGGGCGGTCAGGGAGCGAGCAGCACCGTCTTGCCGGGCAGCCGTCCGGCGCCGGCGTCCTCGTGCACGGCGGCCAGCTCGGCCACCGGGCGGCGGGCGGCGACGTGGAGGCGGAGCTTGCCGGCGTCCACCTTGGCGACCAGCTCGGTCAGCTGGGCTCCGTCGCTGCGGACCCACAGGCTCGCGCTGCGCACTCCACGGGCGGGGTCCTCGGGAACCGGACCGGCCGTACTGGCGGCGACCCCGCCGTCGGCGACGTAGTCCGTCAGCCGCGCGAGCTCCTGCGGGGAGAAGCGCACATGGTTCACCACCACCTGGAACGGACCGCCCACGGCAGCCGGGCCGTCCGCGAGGGCCAGTGGACCGGCGACCCGGTCCGCACCGTAGCTCCGCAGACGGTCGGCGTGCCGGTCCGCGTCCACCGCGGTCACGTGCGCTCCCGCGTCGACGGCGAGCTGCACCACGAGGCTGCCGACCGCGCCCCCCGCCCCGTTGACCAGGACGGTCTGGCCTGGCTTCAGCTCGGCGAGCTCGAACGCCGTCTGCCAGGCCGCCAGGCCGGCCAGCGGCAGCGCCGCGGCGTCGGCCAGTTCGGTCGTTCGGGGCGCCGGGGCCAGTGACTCGGCCGGGGCGAGCACGTACTCGGCGGCGGCGCCGGCGGAGTCGAGGGGCAGCATCGCCACGACCCGGTCGCCGACCGCCGGACCCGTCACGTCGGCGCCGAGTTCGGCGACGGTGCCCGCCAGGTCGATTCCCGGCACGTACGGGAGGGCGATCGGCATCACCCCGGCCAGGGCGCCGGCACGGATGTGGTCGTCGACCGGGTTGAACGACGTGGCCGCCACCCGCACCAGCACCTGGCCTGTGCCGGGGACCGGACGGTCGACGTTCTCCTGGCGCAGGACCTCGCTGCTGCCGAACTCGTGGAAACGCATGGCCTTCATGGCACTTTCCTTCATGACACTTACCTCCAGAGGTGTGTTGATGCCGTCGCCGGGGGCGACTGGGCGGGAAGCGAAGCCGGTCGGAGCGCTCAGGTCAGCTGTACGGACCGGGTGGAGTTGCCCATCACCATGCGGTCGATGGCGCTCACTGCGCTGCCGGGGTCGTCGGCGGCGCCGACGGTGAGCAGCAACGGGACGAAGTGGTCGGCCGTCGGATGGGCGACCGCGGCGCCGGGGGCCTTGCCGCGGTAGTCGATGAGGGCGTCGGCGTCGCCCCGGGCGAGGGCGTCAACGGCCCATGCGTCGAAGGCCGCTGTTTCGGCGGCGAGCTCCGGCCGGTGGAAGACGGCGAAGCTGTGCGTCATGAAACCCGAGCCGACGACGAGGATGCCTTCTTCACGAAGGGGCTTCAGGCGTGCTCCGAGTGCGAGCAGGGCGCCGGGGGCGAGGCTGGGCATCGACAGCTGTACGACCGGGACGTCGGCCGCGGGATACATGGCCATGAGCGGGATGAAGGCGCCGTGGTCGAGGCCGCGGGCGGTGAACTCGTGCACCGACGCCCGGCCCAGCAGGCCCTTGAGCCGCCGCGCCAGGTCGGTGGCGTCCGGGGTGGCGTAGGGGAGGGTCTTGTAACGGGGGTGGAAGCCGCTGAAGTCGTAGTACAGCGGGGTGCCGGCCGCGGCTGCGGATATCGCGGCCGGCGCCCGTTCCCAGTGGGCCGAGACGATGACGACGGCCCGGGGCTTGGGCATCGACCGGGCCCAGTCGAAGAGGTCGCCGAGCCACTGCGGATCGTCGAGGGTGAACGGGGCCCCGTGGCTGACGAAGAGGCTGGGCAGAGGCCCGTCGGAAGGGTTCCACACCCGCTGCTCGCGCGCCCGTGGCAGAACCCGGGCGAGGAGGTCGTCGTACGCCGCGGCTGGTGTGTGCCGGGGGGAAGGGGAGGCCAGGCTGCGCGTGGCGGTCATCGGGACTTTACTCCTTAGCTTGCCGAGGAAAGTGTGCTCACTTGCCGAGGCAAGTCACAAGCTAGCCCATCGAGGGTTGCCCAGGCAAGTGATACGGGTTGCCCGGGCAAGTACGATGGGGCTCATGGATACTCAGTCGCCCTGGCTCGACGATGATCAGCAGGCCCTGTGGCAGGCACTCCTCACGGTCGTCATCGCCCTCCCTGCGGCTCTCGACCGCCAGCTGCAACGAGAGGCAGGCATTTCCAACTTCGAGTACGGGGTCCTGGCCCGGCTGTCCACGGCCGAGGAGGCCACGATGCGGCTCAGCGACCTCGCCCGGGTCTGCGACAGCACCCAGCCCCGCCTGTCGAAGGTGATGGACCGCTTCGAAGCCCGCGACTGGGTCGCCCGCCGACCCGACCCCGGCAACGGTCGGTACACCCTCGCCACCCTGACCGACGCCGGTCGGCACAAGCTCGTCGAGAGCGCACCGGAACACGTCGCGCAGGTGAAGCGCCTCGTGTTCGACCCGCTCAGCGCCGCTCAGCGCCGCCACCTCGCGACCGCACTCACCCGCATCGCCGCTACCGTGCGCAGGGAACTCGAAGCGAGCTGAACGCCGCCCTCGGACGGGACCCGCCCCCCGCTCCGCGGCGCCGGCGGTGCGGTGCACGAGGAAGGTCCGGCCCTCGCCCGTGATGCAGCCGCATGCCGCGGCGCAAGCGCGGTCCGCGTCACGGATGCGGCCACCAGCCTTCCCCGAGCGAACGCAAGCGCGTGCGTGCGCTGTGCGGCCATGCCGCCCGCCGCCACACTGCCGCGAGACATCGGTGCTGCCGCAGGACGGCTCCGGCCTGCCGTCCGCCCCCCGCGCGCTGAGCCGTCCGGGAGGGGCCGGAACCGTGGGCGGGGTGCCGCTACCCGGATCTGTACGAACGTTATGTCGCCAAGTATGTCGGCCGTGAGCACCGCCTGTGGGAACGAGTGATCCCGCTCAATAGTGAGTGGCCGACGTCGCCCGGGCAGCCTCCAGCAACGCTGGCTGACGGGGTGGCATACGGGCTGCGGCACGGCGGCCCGGAAGCGGTCGTCAAGCGACGCGTCCGAAGCATTCGGTATGACGAACGGCGCTGTGGCGGACATTGACGATGGCAGAGAGCGCGGGAGCGGGGGCAAGGCGCGGCGTCATTTTTTCAGTGACTGGTTCGAAATAAGTGCCGTCCCGGGTGCGAGGTGTCCGGTGCGCGGTCATCCCTTGAAGGCGCCCTCCATGATCCCTGCGACCATGCGGCGGCCGACGAAGACGAACAGCACGAGCAGTGGGAGGGTGGCCACGAAGGAGCCCGCCATCGCCAGACCCAGATCGATGTCGAAACTGTTCTGCAATGCCTTGATGGCGATCTGGACGGTGTAGTTCTCCGGGGACTTCATGACGACGAACGGCCACAGGAAGTCGTTCCAGGCGGTGACATAGCCGAAGAGCCCGAGGACGTAGGCGGCGGGGCGGACGATCGGGAAGGCGATGCGCCAGAAGATCTGCCAGGTGTTCGCCCCGTCGATCCTGGCGGCCTGCACGAGCTCGTCGCTGAGTGCGGTGCTCAGGTGCTGCCGCATCCAGAAGATGCCGAACGCGCTGGCGAGCCCCGGCAGGATCAGCGCCTGAAGGGTGTCCACCCAGCCGAGCTCGGCGACGATCAGGAACTGCGGGATGATCGCCAGTTGCGTCGGCACGGTCATGGTGAGCACCACGACGAGGAACAGGGTGTCGCGGCCGGGAAAGTGAAGCTTCGCGAAGGCGAAGCCCGCCAGGGAGCACAGGAGCGCGTGGCCCACGCCGATCGTGCCGGCCACCAGCACGCTGTTGACCAGGGCCCGCAGGAACGGCACGGTGGAGAAGACGAGGTCGACGAGATGCGGGAGGTTGCCGCCCGGCACGATCTCGGGCGGCATCTCGGTCGCGGTCGCCGTGTCGGTGGAGGCGACGACGAACATCCAGTACACGGGGAAGAGGCAGATCGCCGCCCCGAGGATCAGCAGGGCGTAGGTCCACCAGCGGACCCGGTCGACAGGACGGCGGGATCGCGATCGCGGCGTGCTGGTCATCATCGCTCCGAGCGGATTCGGCTGGACGCCAGGTAATTGATCAGGGCGAGAGCGACGACCATGACGAAGAGCGCCACGCCGACCGCGGCCGCGTAGCCGAACTCGAACACCCCGAAGCCCTGTTCGTAGAGGAAGAGCGTGAGGGTCTGGCACTCCCGCGCGGGCCCGCAGGTGAGCGGCGCGGCGCGCGAGACGAGAAGCGGTTCGGTGAAGATCTGCAAACCGTAAATGGTCGACGTCACCACGGTGAAGATGATCACCGGTCTCAGTGAGGGGACGGTGATGTGCCAGAACTGCTTGACGCCGCCCGCGCCGTCCACCGCCGCGGCCTCGTAGGTCTCGCGGGGAATCGCGTGCAGGGAGGCCAGGTAGAGCAGCGTCGTGTAGCCGAACCACCTCCAGATCACCATCGTGGCGATCATCAGGTGGCTGCCGGGGACGGACTGGACGAAGTTGACCGGGCCGACACCGACCAGCCCGAGCAGCCAGTTCAGCAGGCCGTAGTCGCGGTCGAAAATCTGGGCGAAGACGATCGTGGTGGCGGCCACCGAGGTGATGTAGGGGACCAGCATCGTCATCCGGAAGAACGCGGCGTAACGCAACCGGGCGTGGTTGAGGAGATGGGCCAGGACGAGGGCCAGCATCAGTTGGGGGAGGGTGGAAAGCAGCCAGATGCTGACCGTGTTGCCCGCTGCGTTCCAGAACCGTCCGTCTTCCCACAGGCGAGTGAAGTTGTCGAAGCCGATGTAGGTCTGGTCACCGATGGGGTTCCAGTCGAACAATGCGATGTAGAAGGTGAACAGCAAGGGGAAGAGGCCGAACACCGCGAAGATCAGGAAGAATGGCGCGATGTAGGCGTAGGGGGCGATCCGCTCGGCGAAGCCCTGCCGCACGCGTGACGAGGCCCGGCGCGCGTGCGGTCCCCTGGGGGCCGGGGCCTCGGGCGCCGGGTCGAGCCGTGTCGTGGCCACGGTCACTCCCCTATGGCGATCTCGACGTTGCGCAGTGCGTTCTCCCACGCCCGGGCAGGATCGCCCGAGCCCTGTTCGACGTCGGTGAGGGCGTTGAGGAACTCCTGGCCGATGGGCGCGCTGTCCGGTCCGATGTGGAACGGTTCGAGTCCCAGGAGCGAGTCGGTGTAGATGCGACCGACCGGGGCGTCGGAGAAGAACGGGTCGGTGTAGCCGGCCAGACGCTCGTCCTCGTACACCGACGGTGTGGTCGGCAGAGCACCGGAGGAGGTGAAGTGCCTCAGCTGGCCCTGGGGCGACTGCATCTCCCGTATGTAGTCCCAGGCCGCCTCCGGGTTCGCGGCATCGGCCGGGATCGCGAGGTAGCTGCCGCCCCAGTTGCCGGCGCCGCCTGGGATGGCCGCGATGTCCCACGCGCCGGCCGTCTCGGGGGCGTTGCTGCGGATGCTGTTCAGCATCCAGGAGGGAGCGGCCAC
Source organism: Streptomyces marincola (assembly GCF_020410765.1). Taxonomy (NCBI): domain Bacteria; kingdom Bacillati; phylum Actinomycetota; class Actinomycetes; order Kitasatosporales; family Streptomycetaceae; genus Streptomyces; species Streptomyces marincola. The sequence continues at coordinate 6,594,622 of NZ_CP084541.1, forward strand.
CACGGCGAAGTCGCTCTGCTTCATCGCGGCGCTCCAGCCCTCGGTGAACGTGCTCTGCCGGGCGGTGATACCCGCGTCGACGGCCCGCAGCGCCAGTTCGAAGGCGTCACGGATCTCGGGATTCTCGGCGTACACCAGCTCACCCTCGTCGTCGTAGTACTTCCGGGACACCTGGTTGACCGCCTGGTAGAAGACGCTGGTCGCGGCGTTGTCGACGAACGGCTCGCCCGTGGCGGCCGTGTAGCGCTCCCCGGTGGCGATGAAGTCCTCCCAGGTGGGCCACAGGCGGCCGACCTCCTCGCGGTCGGTGGGAAGGCCGGCCTCGGCGAACAGGTCCGCCCGGTAGGCGATGGCCATCCCGCCGACGTCGGTCGGCACGCCGATGATCGAGCCGTCCTCGGCGACGCTCTGGCTCATCACCCAGTCCAAGTAGTCGTCCTGGACGTCCGCGGCACCGAACTCCCGCAGGTCGCGGAAGTTGTGCGGTTGATCCACGAACCGGGGCATGTCGTCGCCCTGGATGAGCACCAGGTCCGGAACTTTTCCTCCGGCGAGCCCGATGGTCAATGACTGCGCCGTCTCCACAGAGCTGCCCACCTCGGACAGCCGCACGTCGATCCCGGGGTTGGCCCGCTCGTACTCCTGGACCGCCGCTTCCTGATTGATGCCGGTGAACGACCAGAACTCGAAGGACCTGCCGCCACCGCTCCCCGGTCCGTTCGAACAGCCGGCGGCGGCGAAGACCACCCCGAGCGCGATCGACGCGGCGGTGCGGAGCCGGGCCGGCGTCTTCCTCGTGAACATCGAGTGCCCCCGTCCTGGGGATTTTTTGACTCGGATTCCGAATCTTTCGTGGCCGGAACTGTAGAGAGCCGCCGACACACCGTCAAGATCTCGGTCCTGAGCCACTGCTACCGTGCGAAAAGATCAACGGCCTCGGCGGCGGCGGAGACAGAGGGCACGAACCGCCCCGGTGCCGCGGCGGCGTGAGCCCCGACAAGGGTGCGCCGCCGCCGAAATGAGCCACATTCAGCAGGTCGGCGGCGGTGGGTGGCCATCCCGGGCGGTCTGCTGAAGACATGGTCCGACGCGCTACGATTGCCGATCAGCTCGCGTCACGTTTCGGCTGGACCGGCGAAAACTTCGACCGCGCGCTCCCCGATCCTGTCGCCTGGTGCGGCTGCCCGGGACCGGCACGTTCCGCGGGGGAAGGACCGCGGTGCCTCGCGGCAGCGGGGCCGCGGCCCGGCCGTCGTTCAGCGCGTCACGGGGCCGTTGGGGCGCTGGTGCTGCCGCGGACGACGAGCTCGGTGGTGAGTTCCACACGTTTCTGAGCGAGGGGATTGCCCTGGGCCACGGTGATGGCCATGGTCGCGGCCGTGGCCGCCATCTCGGTGAGCGGCTGGCGGACCGTGGTCAGCGGCGGGGTGAGCCAGCTGGAGGGGAAGAGGTCGTCGAAGCCGACGACACTGAGGTCGTCCGGAACGCGCAGGCCCGCCTCGGCCGCCGCCCGGTACACGCCGAGAGCGGTGCCGTCGTTGCACGCGACGACGGCGGTGGGCGGGTCGGGCAGGCGCAGCAGGTCGCGCGTGTGGGCCAGGCCGGTCTCGGCGTAGAAGTCGCCGACGCGGACGAGGGCGTCGTCCACCGGGGCCCCGTGCATGTCCAGGGCGGCGCGGTAGCCGTCGAGGCGGGCGCGGCTGGCGAGGGAATGAGGCGGTCCTGTGATGGCGGCGATGCGCCGATGCCCCAGGTCGAGCAGGTGGCGGGTGGCGGACATCCCACCGCTCCAATTGCTGGCGCCGACCACCGGGCAATCCTGTGTGGAGTCCTGGACGGGGTCGAGCAGCACCAACGGGATGTCCCGCGTGTGCAGCTGGGTGACCTGCGCGTCGGTCAGCGCGGAGAACACCGCGATGACACCGGTGGGACGGCGGGCCAGCACGCTTTCGATCCAGCTCTGCCGCGGGCTCTGCGGGCCCGGTTCGGCCACCGCCACGGCCACGGCGAGCGAGTGCTCCCAGGCGACGCGCTGGACACCCTTGACGATCTCGGCCGGATAGGGGCCGGCGAGTTCGTGGAAGATCAACTCCAGCATGGGTGCCGGTCCCGAAGCCTTCTTCTGGCGCCGGTATCCGTGGCGTCGGATGAGCGCCTCCACGATCTCACGGGTCTCGGCGGCGACCTCGGCCCGGCCGTTGACCACCTTGGACACCGTCGCGATCGAGACGCCGGCACGTTCGGCGAGCTGCGCGGTCGTCAATGGCCTGGTAGGCGCGCCGTCAGCAGGGGCATTGGTGTCGGCGGAGGTCACCCGGTCAGTCTACGCCCCGCTCCGATCGTTTCGACGGCACGCGCACCTCGCCAGGAACGCTCGAAGCACCCGACGAGTCCACGCCTCGATCCGGGTCCGGTCGGCGGCCCTTCACCGGCGCCGTCCCGGCGGCGGCCAGTGGCGGCGCGGTCGCCGGCCGACCCGTCTTCGGCATGCTGCCCGTCACTTCCGAGCGCTCCGTGAGCTACCCGGCTCGGGTGCACCGCCCTTCCGCGGCCCCGCCGCCACCGGCCCCTGTCCGGGCGGGCGGCGCGGGAGGGAGGCGGGCAGCGCCCGGCGGGAACGCTGATTTGCCGGGCAGATGCCGTTCGCCGGACGCTTCCGTCATCCGGGTTGATATTCTGCTCATTCCGGGTTTTCCAGTGGGTGGGCCGGCGGAAAGCGGGGCGAGGTGCCGAGGGTGCGGTGGCGGGCGCGAGAGGGCGGCTGGTGCGGGGCTCGACAACGGCCGGTCTGCCACCGGCGACCCGAGTGATCTCCGTCGCGGTGTCCCGTAACGTGTGTGCCCAGCGGAGGGCGGGTACGGAGTACGTTCCTGTCCGGCGTGCCGATTCTTGTGAGATGGGGGCGGATGGCCTGTGTCCGAGCGGGTGGGAAAGGCCCCGCCGGTGCCCCGGCGGCAGCCTCGCCCGGTGACTGCGGGCGAACAGGAGGCGGCACGGCTGGCGGCCGTGCGGCGGTACAACGTCCTCGACACCCCGCCGGACGGAGCGTTCGACCGGATAGCGGCCTTGGCGGCCCGGGTGTTCGACGTGCCGGTGGCCGCCGTGACGATCGTGGACGTCGACCGCATCTGGTTCAAGGCGGCGCACGGCCTCGACGGCGTGCGGGAGATCGGACGCGAGCCCGGCCTGTGCGCGTCAGCGGTGCACCAGGACGGCGCGCTGGTGATCCCGGACACGCTCCTCGACGCCGTCGCGCGCGGCAATCCGTTGGTCGCCGGGCCCATGGGCATCCGCTTCTACGCGGCCGCGCCGCTGGTCACGAGTGAGGGCCACAGGCTGGGCACGGTGAACATCTGCGATACGAAGCCGCGCTCGATCTCCTCCGAGGACGTCGGGCTGCTGTCCGAACTCGCCGGCATCGTCATGGACGAGTTGGAGCTCCGGCTCTCGGCGCTGCAAGCGGTCCGGCACGAGCGGGAACGCGCCGCCGCGCAGCGACAGTTGGCGGAGGCGGAACGGGCGGGGAGGCTGCGCGCGGAGAAGGACGCCGAGTCCATCGCGGCCTTCGCCTCGACCCTGCAACGCGCGTTGCTACCGCCTACTCTGCCGACCGTGCCGGGCCTCGAACTCGCCTGCCACTACCACACGGCCTCGGCCCACAACGTCGGCGGGGACTTCTACGACGTCTTCCCCCTGCCGGACGAAAGGTGGGCGTTCTTCCTCGGGGACGTCTGCGGGAAAGGACCGGAGGCCGCCGCGTTGACCTCGCTTGTCCGGCACACCTTGCGCGTCGCGGCACAGCACACCGGTGACCCTGTCGCCGTTCTCGAGGTGCTCAACACGGCGCTCCTTGAGAACGTGACGGCTGGAAGCCGCTTCTGCACGGCCGTCTTCGGCACCCTTGCCGCTGAGCCGCGAGGCGGCTTCCTGGTGCGGCTCGCCACCGGCGGCCACCCCCCGGCCTACCACCTGCGTCCCGCCGCGCCGGGCACGGGCACCACCACACGGGTCGAGGCGGTACGGCCGCAGGACGGCATGCTCGTCGGCGCGTTCCCGCAAGCCCACTTCGCGGAGACCGACCTGCGGCTGGCCCCGGGCGAGACGCTGCTGCTGTACACCGATGGCCTGCCCGAGCTCCGTACCGGCCCCGACACCTGGCTGGGCTGGGACGGACTTCAGGAGTTCCTCGCCGTTCGGCCGGCAGCCGGAGCCACCCAGCTCGTCAGGGAGACCATCGACCTGCTGGACACCCGAACGATCGAAGGGGCCGAGGACGATGTCGCCCTGCTGGCGATGTCCGTGCCGAGCACCTCGCACGACCACGGCCGCGTGGGGCCGCCAAGCTCGGATGCAACGGCCGTGGCCGCATCGACACACGCCAGGAGTGATGAACCGTGAATTCCACCGAAGTGCTCGTCCGAAGGACTCACGGCGCGGTGACCGAGGCCGCCGTCACCGGGGACATCGACCTCCACACCGCTCCGGACGTCCGGCGGGCCGCGCTCGACCTCGTCGAGCAGGGGCACCAGTTGCTCATCCTGGACCTGTCCGAGGTGCAGTTCTGCGACTCGGCTGGACTGAGCACCCTGATCGTCATCTGGCACGCCGCGCGGGACGCCGGTGGGCGCCTCAGCCTGGTCGGTGTCCCCGAGACACTGATGGGCGTGCTCTCGTTGACCGGGGTCGACACCATCATGGCCATCCACCCGACCGTCCAGGCGGCACTCGCCGACATCCCCGGCGCCGGTACCCCGTGAGGCCGGAGCGACGGGACACGCCGCTACCGGGGCGCGGTGCCGGCGCGCTTCACCGCCGCAAGTGATCCATGGCGTGCTCGAGCGTCGGGTGCAGCGGTATGACCCGGTCGATCCCCGTGACCCGGAATACGCGCTCCTGAGCGGGCCGGGCCCCGGCGACGCGCAAGGCCGAGCCCGCGTTCACCGCCTCGTGGTAAGCGGTGATCAGCACAGTGAGCCCGGTGGAGTCGCAGTACTCCAGACCCGACAGGTCCACGACCACGCTCGGCGTCGTGTCGAACGGCACCGCCGCGAACACCTCACGAAGCCGGTGGGCGGTGTGGTGGTCCAAAGCCCCCGCCACGTGCAGCAGGAGCGGCCCACCGGGATCGGGCCGCTGGGTGATGGCCAGACCGCACTCCGTTTCGCTCACTGGTCGTCTCCTGCGCGCTGGTTGGGCACCCGGTCATCTGGCTTATGCTACGGAGTCGCCTCACGTCGCCGGTGAGCAGCACGGGCCCCGCGGGCAGCAGGAGCGGCCCGGCCGGGGCGCGGTGAGAAAGAGCGCCTTCCGCGTGCCGCGACACCCCGGTGCGGAAGGTGTTGGCGGTAAAGGCAAGCGGACAGGAGGGGGCGCGTGGTGCGCTCGGAAGACACCGAGCACGAGGTGCCGGTGGTGGCCGGCGCCGAGGTGTTCGCCGCCGACCACGAGGTCGGCAGGGACCTTGTCGCCGTGGACTGGGCCGAGACCCCCTTGGGACCGCCGGAGACCTGGCCGCAGAGCCTGCGCACCGCGGTGAGCATCCTGCTCTCCTCGCGGTTCCCGATGTGGATGGCCTGGGGGCCGCGGCTGACGTTCTTCTGCAACGCCGCCTACCGCCGCGACACGCTGGGCCGCAAGTACCCCTGGGCGCTGGGCCGCCCCGCCAGCGAGGTGTGGGCAGAGATCTGGGACGACATCGGCCCCCGCATCGACACCGTCCTCACCAGCGGGCAAGCGACCTGGGACGAGGCGCTGCTGCTGTTCGTGGAACGTTCCGGCTACACCGAGGAGAGCTACCACACCTTCTCCTACAGCCCGTTGCGCGACGACGACGGCGCCGTGGTCGGCATGCTGTGCGTGGTCAGCGAGGACACCGAGCGGATCATCGGCGAGCGCCGGATGGCGACCCTGCGCGACCTGGGCTCCGACCCCAGCGTCATTCGCACCGAGCAGGAGGTGCTGGACTTCGCCTGCCAGCAACTCGCCGCCAACCCGCGGGACTTCCCGTTCACCCTCACCTACCTGTACGACGACGACAGTACGGCCCGGCTCGTGCGCACCACCGGCCTGCCCGCAGGCCACCCGGCCGCCGTGCACGCCGCACACCTCGACGACCCGACCGCCCTATGGCCCGCCGCGGACCTGGCCTGCGGCGAATCCGCGCTGATCGACCTGCGAGGCGCCCCGTTCGTCGACCTCCCGACCGGAAGCTGGGACCAACCACCCACCCGGGCACTGGTCGTCCCCCTGCAACAGGGCAACGCGCCCTTCGGCTTCCTGGTGGCCGCCCTCAACCGGTACCGAGCCCTCGACGACGGCTACCGCGGGTTCGTCGAACTGGTCGCCGGCCACCTCGCCTCGGGCGTCGGCAGCGCCCGCAGCTACCAGACCCAGCAGCAGCGGGCAGAAGAACTCGCAGAGCTCGACCGGGCCAAGACCACGTTCTTCTCCAACATCAGTCACGAGTTCCGCACTCCCCTCACGCTGATCATGGGCCCCGTCCAAGAGCTTCGGAACCGGCTGGCGGACGACGCGAGGGCACGGCAGGAACTGGACATCATCCACCGCAACGGGCTGCGCCTGAGCAAGCTCGTCAACACCCTGCTCGACTTCTCCCGCATCGAGGCGGGCCGGATGCGCGCCAGCTATGCCCCCGTCGACCTCGGGATGGTCACCGGGGAGCTGGCCAGTGTGTTCCGCTCCGCCATCGACAAGGCCGGCCTCGCCTTCCACGTCGACTGCGCCCCGATGCGGCAGCCGGTCCACATCGATCGGGACATGTGGGAGAAGGTGATCCTCAACCTGCTCAGCAACGCGTTGAAGTTCACCTTCGACGGCTTCATCGCCGTCTCCGTGCGCGAGGAGGACCAGCACGCGGTCGTGACCGTCACGGACACCGGAATCGGAGTACCGGAGACGGAGCTGCCCCGGCTGTTCGAACGCTTCCACCGCATCGAGAACGTCCGTTCCCGTTCGAACGAGGGCAGCGGCATCGGACTGGCGCTCGTCCAGGAGCTCGTCGGACTGCACGGGGGCACCATCACCGCCCGATCCACGGAGGGCGAGGGCACCTCGTTCAGCATCCGGCTGCCCTTCGGCACCGCCCACCTGCCCGCCGACTCCCTCCGCCCCGCCACCGCGCCCCCCGCGGCCTTCGCCACGGCAGACCCCTACCTCCAGGAAGCGCTGCGCTGGCTGCCCTCCGACTCAGCGACGGACGCCCAGCCGCGAGAAATCACCGACGACAAGGCACCCGCCCGCACCCCCGGCTCGGTGACCCCCGCACGCGTGCTCGTCGCCGACGACAACGCCGACATGCGGGAGTACCTCACCCGCCTGCTGAGCGGTGCGGGCTACCAGGTGCACGCGGTCACCGACGGCCGGCAGGCACTCGAAGCCATCCGGCAGGACCCCCCCGACCTGGTCGTCAGCGACGTCATGATGCCCCGCCTCGACGGCCTCCAACTCGTCGCCTCCCTGCGCGCCGACGCCCGCACCGCCTCGCTGCCCGTGCTGCTCCTGTCGGCCCGGGCCGGCCAGGAGGCATCCATCGAAGGCCTCCAGGCCGGCGCCGACGACTACCTGGTCAAACCATTCGCCGCCGCCGAACTCCTCGCCCGCGTCGAGGCCAACGTCAAACTGGCCCGCCTGCGCACCCACCACGCACGCTGGCGCACCGCGCTCGTGGACTCCCTCCAGGAAGCCTTCTTCGTCTGTGACGAGCAGGGCGCCGTCATCGAGATCAACGCCGCCTTCACCGAAATACTCGGCTACGGCCCCGAAGCCCTGCCCTACCAGCCGGTCCACCCCTGGTGGCCGGACGCCGAGACGGACCCCGAAGCCCATCGGCAGGTCGGCGAGGCGTTCAACCAGCTCCTGGACGTCCCACAGGGCTCGTACAGCATTCCCGTCACCCACCGGGACGGACGCAGGCTCTGGGTGACCGCGAGTTTCGCGCACGCCCAGGACCCGGAAACGGGGCGCCGCGTCACCGTCGGCACCTTCCGCGACGTCACCGCCGAGCACTACGCGATCCAGCGTGAGAGCGCCCTGGCCGCCCTCAGCACGACCCTGTCGCGGGCGGCGAGCCTACCCGACGCGCTGCGCGGCGGCCTGTACGAGCTGCGAAGCCTCTGGCGGGCCAAGAACGCACTGGCCGCCGTCTTCAGCGACGGTGACGAACCGCACCTGACGACCGCCGACGGCGCGTCCTGGCACGAACTGCCCGAGGCCCACCGGCGGGTGCTCACCGAGACCCGCCTGCGTCCCCTGCTGACCCCCGTGCACGACCGCACAGGAGCCGGCATCGTCATCGAGCACCCCAGCGGGCCGATGGTCCTGTGGCTCGACCTGGGGGAGCACCGGCCCTTCACCGAGCAGGACCAGCTCCTGCTCTCCCTGCTGGCCGGTCACCTGGCGCAAGGTCTGACCCGTGCGCACCAAATCGACCAGCAGCGGGAAACCGCCATCGCACTCCAGCGCGCCATCCTCGGCCCGTCCAACCTCCCCGACGGCTTCGCCGTCCGCTACGAGCCCGCCACCCAGCCGCTCGAAGTCGGCGGTGACTGGTACGACACGATCACCCTGCCCGACGGCCGCATCGGCATCGTTGTCGGCGACTGCGTCGGCCGCGGCCTGGAAGCCGCCTCCGTCATGGGGCAGTTGCGCAGCGCCTGCCGCGCCCTGCTCCTACAGGACGCCAGCCCCGCCCAAGTGCTCATGGCCCTCGACCACTTCGCGGCGACCATCCCCGGGGCCCCGTGCACCACGGTCTTCTGCGGCGTGCTCACCCCGGACACCGGCCACCTGACATACTCAAGCGCCGGCCACCCACCGGGCATTCTCACTCACCCCGACGGCACCACTCAACTGCTTGAGGAGGGACGCTCCATCCCCCTCGCGGTGCGCCCCGGACGAACGCGCCCGGAAGCCGAGTGCGTCATGCCCGCGCGTGGCACCCTGCTGCTGTACACCGACGGCCTGGTCGAACGCCGCCGGCGACCGCTGATGGCGGGCATCGGCCAGGCCAGTGAGGCCGTCCAGCAAGGACGCGACGTCGCTGTGGACGATCTGGCCACCCAGGTCATGAGCCGGCTGGCCCCCGCCGATGGCTACGACGACGATGTCGCGCTGCTCCTCTACCGCCACCCGGCGCCCCTGGACATGTCCTTCCCCGCCGAGTCCTCCCACCTCGCACCGGTCCGCAAGGCGCTCCGCAGCTGGCTGGACCAGTGCGATCTGCCCCCGCACACGGTCCAGAACGTCCTGGTCGCGGCGGGCGAGGCGTGCGCGAACGCCATCGAGCACGGACACCGGGACGCGCCGGGCGACCTCGTGCGCCTGCGCGCCGAGGCGTTCGTGCACGACCTGCGCCTCACCATCACCGACACCGGCCGGTGGAAGCCCCCGCAGCCCGAGCTGAACGCCCACCGCGGCCGTGGCGTCACGCTGATGCGTTCTTTGATGCAGCAGGTCACCATCACCCCCGGTTCCGCCGGCACCATCGTCGACATGCACACGAGGATCGCCTGATGACCACCCCGCTCACCCTCACCCCCGGCCGGCGTCCCGACGGCACCCATCACCTCGCCGTCACCGGTGAGATCGACATGAGCAACGCCGGCCTCCTCACCGCTGCCTTGGAAGAGACCACGGGGCCGTTGGTACTGGATCTGACGGCCGTCGAGTACCTCGACAGCGCCGGGCTGAGCGTGCTGTTCGCCCATGCCGACCGCATGGAAGTGGTCGCGACCCCCTTGCTGGGACCGGTACTGACCGTCTCCGGGCTGGTCGACCTGGTCACCGTCCACGGTCTCGACGCGGGGGAGCCTCCGCTCCCGCGCGCACCGGAGGCGTGAATGCGGCGGGGTAACCGCAGACCCGCCGAAAGGCCGCCGAATGGTTCGCCCGTCGGGGCCCGGTCCGGTTACCGTTGTCCGCCGGCCACCGCCGAGCCCTCCCGTCGGATCGTTCGGGCATCCCCGTCGGGGTGCGGCAGGCTGCCGTTGTGTTCTCCCCTCCACTCGGGGAGTGGAAAGGAGTGCGCGGGACTTTGAGGGGTGTGGGTGCCGTCGTTCGTGAGCGTAGGGAGTCGTCATGGCACGCGAGTCGGGTCTGCGGGAGGGGGGTGTCGGCCGCCTGGGCATGGGGGCGGCGTTGGAACGCGTAAGCGCTGGCGTGTGCGCTGTGGATGAGGCAGGGCGTGTCGTCTGGGCGAATGAACGCGCTTCGGGGCTGTTGGCGCGTCCTGTCGCGGAACTTGTTGGTCGGAATGCCCGTGAGTTGCTGTGCCGCGACGCTGAGGGGCAACCACCGGGTCGGGGTGATCACGCGTGGTCTGGGCCGTTGCCGTCCCAAGAGGAAGCCGGGTTCAATCAGACCACGTTCCTGCGTCATGACGGCGCCTTGCTGCCTATGCAGTGGTTCTTCCTGCCTTGTGGGGCCAATGACCAGGGTGTGGCTGGACTGATTGTCTTCCAGTTCGCTGGGCGAGTGGAAGGCAATGCCGGTTCACCGCGCGCTGTGACAGAGTTGGAACGGTTGGCCCTGTTGGCTGAGACGACGGCTCAGTTGATCGACAACCTCGATGTGCGTCAGGCTTTGCGGCGTGTGGTGGGGTTGATGTTGCCGCGGCTGGCAGATTGGGCTGTCGTCGATCTGATCACAGAGGCAAGCGAAGTGAGCCGCTCTCTGGTCGTCCGGGCGCAAGCTGGGACTTTGGAAGTGCACGAGGAACTACAGGGGCCCATGCCGCCGGTGCCGGAGACGTCCACAATGCCTCTGTCGAAGGCTTTGCGAGGTGCGGCCTCCACGCTTACTGGCCCGGAGGCTTACGAGGGGCCACCCGACAGCGGTATCGCGGTGGAGCAGCGCAGGCTGTTCGAGATGACGGGCATCCAGGCTGCCGCCATCGCCCCCATCCGCGGCCCCCGTGAAGTACTGGGTGCTCTCACCTTGGGCCGACTGAGTCGTGCTGAGGCTTTCGACGCCGGAGACCTCAGTCTGTTGGAGGACATAGCGCGGCGTATCGGTATCGCCCTGGAGAACGCACGTCATTACCAGCGCCAACGGCAGGTCGCGGAGACCATGCAGCGTTATCTGCTGCCCCAGCTTCCGGAACTGTCCGGTGTGGAAATGGCGGCGCGTTATGTATCCGCCCCGGACGCCTCGCACGTCGGCGGCGACTGGTACGACGCGTTCACCTTGCCCCGCGGCGACACTGCGCTGGCCATTGGCGACGTCGTCGGGCACGATTTGGAAGCTGCGGCCGGTATGGCACAGCTGCGTAACATGCTGCGCGCCTATGCGTGGTCACAGGATGAGCCCCCGCACCGTATCGTCGAGCGTCTGGACGAGGCGATGGGGCACATCACCGACGTCCGTATGGCCACTCTTATTCTGGCCCATCTGGTTCCCGATGACGCCGGCCGCTGGTCGCTGCGGTGGACCAGTGTCGGCCATCCACCCCCGCTGCTCGTCGACCATGAAGGTGTCACTCGTTTCCTCGACGAGGGCAACGGGCTTCTGCTCGGCACTGCTCTCTCTCAGCCGCGTCCCGACGCCCGCGTTGCCCTGTCCCCCGGATCGACCCTCGTGTTCTATACCGATGGGCTGATCGAAACTCGTGAGCAGCCACTCAACATCGGGCTGGAGCGCCTACGTCGCCATGCCGCCTCGCTGGCCCGCCGACCTCTGGACCGTTTCGTCGATCAGCTGCTGGAACGCACCCGTCCCGCGGACAACGACGACGACGTCGCCCTGCTCACTGTTCGTATCCCACACGGCATCGCCTAGTGTCCTGAGTCGGTGGTTCGTGTGCAGTATGCGGTGAGGGCTTCGAGGATTTCGCCCGCGATCCTGGTCCACACGAACGGCTCCACTCGTTGATCCAGCCGCAAATGTCCCGTCCCCGCTCGACGACGCTGCGGTGGGCCGAGCGGCGGAGTTTGCGGCAGGCCAACTCGGCGAACCAGCGCTCGACGAGGATGAGCCAGGAGGGGGTGAAGCGTGGGTGTCGCAGTAGCCACTACCCCGACCACGACCGAAGCCGCATGAGTCCCTCGTCGTCGTGGGGCACAGCTCCAGCGCTGTGAACCACGGGAAGCCGTACCCCTTGCCAGGAAGGCCCGCCACGACCGTACCCGGTCGGCCACGAAGCATGGAACGAGCGCCGGAGCCGGACTCCGCTCGCAGTGGGCGTCAGCCACCGACCAGACCGGTCCCGGGGCGCCCAGCGCCTCGAATCGCCGAGGCCGCGTAACGCCGGGGCGAAGCCGGCGGCGCTGCCCGCTGATCCGGGCTCCAGGCCGCAGGGCGACTTGCCGCCGCCAGGGTCGACAGCCGCTCGCGGCGGCGTCGCCGTGCCCTTCCACCCGGACGAGCAGCGCGTTCAGCTCCTGGACGGTGTCGAACGCGTCGGAGTCCTGAAAGTACAGGCGTCGAGCCTGGACAAGCCGACCGTTCTACTCTGCCACTCCCTGGCGTCCCTGATCACCCTCATCGTCCTGGACAAGGCCGGCTACAGCGACGACTACGCCACCGCAACGCGTGCCCACCCCATGAGCCTGCCCGCCGAAATGGTCCGCGCCTTCCTGCCCTCACGCACCAATGGTCCGCGCCTTCCTGCCCTCACGCACCATCGGCACCGGCCAGGTCACCTCCAACGCCGTCCTCGAACCCGCCTACGAACTGGGCGGCGATGCCTTCGAGCACAGCATCATCGGCCACTGCCTGCACGCGGCCGTCTTCGACGCCATGGGACACGACCTGCAGGCCGGCCTGACCTCCTCGGTCGCCCTGGCCGCCAACCGCAACACCCGCCGCCGCGGCGCCGACCTCGCCGAGACCGCGCACAGCATCGACCACGCCTTGGCCGACGTGTTCCCCGACCGGTACGCCACCGCCGTCCTGAGCCACCTCGACCTGATCACCGGACGCCTGACGTGGATCAACTGCGGCCACCCCGCCCCTCTGCTCATCCGGGGCAGAGAGGTCGTGCACGGAGCGATGGACCGCCCCAGCGAACTCCCCCTGGGCTTGGGAGCCTGCCAGCCGGACAACGTGCGCACCACCCACCACATCCAGCTTGAACCCGGCGACCGCGTCCTCCTCTACACCGACGGCGTCACCGACGCACGCTCCCGCAGCGGCGAACGTTTCGGTGAAGGCGGCTTCGCCGACTTCATCATCCGGGCGATGGCCGCCGGTGAAGCCGCCCCCGAAGCCCTGCGCCGTCTCATGCACACCCTCCTCACGCACAAGCAGCAAGGCCGGCTCACCGACGACGCCACCATCGTCCTGTTCGAATGGCACCCCGCCGCCCCGCCCGGTACCCGACCCTCCGGCGTCTGAGGGCGGCTTCGGGAACCACTCCCGGACCGGTGTGCCGAACCGCGGCCTCGTGCGGTCGACCGTCTCCCGCCGCACCCTGACTGCCAGCCAGCGCCATGCCCACTGCTCGGGCAGCGTCCTCTCTCTCGACGTCCCGCACCGCAGTCGGAGCGCGCAAGCCGTACTCCCGCCCGTGCGGCGCCAAGCGTCCGCTCGCCCCTGTGCCACAGCTCCTCCCCGAGACCCACAGCAAGCGACACATGACGGTGGCCGGTCGGACCATTCCGTAAAGGGGCGGGAGGGCCGGATACTGCTCAGCCCGTTCCGCGTGACAGGCAATCCGAACGACAGCTCAACAGCGGTGCACTGTACGGCCGTCCCATCGCATGGAGTCGGCGCCGGCGGGGGGAGGTCATGCATCCGGTCCGTTGAAGCCCTGCTCCGTGATCGGCGGTTCGTCCTGGCGAGGGCCGCTGGCGCCGGGGTCATGATCCAGCTCCTGCCAGCGCTGCGCAGATGTTTCGTCCGTGGCGGTGGAAGTGTCGTCCGCGACGGGGGAGCGGCTGGGGGTGCGGTCGTCCAGGGTGATGGTGACGGGGCCGCCTTCGGGAGCGAGGTCGTCGAGGGCGGCGGCGATGCGGTCGTAGGCGGTCGCGGCCAGCGCCCAGTCGCCGTCGTCCGCCGTGTGGGAGTGCCGGGTGCCGCGCAGGGTGATCAGCAGGGCGATGAGGGAGCGGCCGGAGAGGGTGGCCGCGATGCGGTGGTCGCCGTGGTCGGCGATCTGCGGCGGCATGCGGAAGTGGGGGTGGCGAGCGGCTTGGCTGGTGAGGAATTCCCAGATGTCTCGGTGGCTCACCAGGCGTGCGGTCGATACCGACGCGGCCCGGCGCAGCCGTTCCCGGTGGAGGTGTGGGTCTTCTGCCTGTTCCGGTGCGGTCCGCGAGGGGGCGTCGGCCGGTCGCGGGACGGCGACGTGGGAGGTCACGGTGAGTGCGGCGATCTGATCGGCGAGCGGGCTGATCTGCTCAGTGATGTCTTCGCGGGTGGCGGCGGCGCGGCAGGTCTCGGTGAGTGCGGCGATCTCGCTGGCGAGCGCTCCAACCTGCTCGGCCACCTCCTCACGGGTCGGGAGCGCGACGACGTCCTGGGCGAGTGAGCTGATGCGACTGCGAACGTGCTCGCGTTCCGCCTCGGCCGAGAGCAGGTCCCGCGCCGTGGTGTCAGTCGTCTCCTGAAGCGCGGCGAGGCGGTTCCCGAAGTCCAGGTCGTACAACGGCCGTAGCTCGTCGCGGAGGGCCGCCAGGACCGCGCTGGAAATCTGCTCCAGCGTCGGGGCGGGCTGGGTGGGCGAGGGGTCCTCCCCGGCCTGGGGTACTGGCGGCGGCGAAAGGGAAAGGGCGCTGTGCGCGGAAACGTCAGGACTCCAGGAGGCGCTTCGGGGCTGGCCGGAGACCGGCGCGGAAGGCGCCTCGGCGGGTGCGGCCGAAGGGCTCATGAGGCGCTCTTTCAAGACCTGGATGTCGTCGCGCAGCAGATCCAACGTTCGCTGCACGTTCCCGATGTCCTCCCGCGCGAGAACGCCCTTCTGCGTGGCGCGCACGTCGGTGCGCATGCGGCTCAGCTCCGCGTTCACCGCCTCGGCGGCGTCGTGGTGTGCTCGCTCGCCGGCGTTGGTCACGCCGTCGAACCCCTCCCGCAGCATGGTCCGCATCTCGCTGCGCATGTCGGTCACAGTGCTGTGCAGCATGCCGATGGAGTTGGAGAAATCCTCGCGGGTGTTCCGGGGCAAGGCAGGGCCCTTTCGTGAGGTCAGGTGCGGCCCTGTGATTCTGGCGATGCTCCAGATGGGTGAAACTCGAACATGTCGTCGCACTGGCGGCGTCGCGCGCTACGGACGATGGCGCGCCGTCGGTGCACTCGGCTTCGCCGCGATCTTCCTCCACAGCTGCATCAAGCTCGTGCTCACCGCCGCGACCGGCTTCAGCGCCACCGAGGTTCCCCGCTGCTGGCCGTCGTCGGCATCGGCATGACCGCCGGTACCGCGCTCGGCGGCCGACTGGCCGACCACCCGCCGCCCAAGACGCTGTACGTGGGCATCTCCCCGCTCACGGTGTCGCCGGCGGTGTACGCGCTGATCCCGCAGAGCCCGATCACGGCCTCGATCATGATCTACCTGATCGGCGCGACCGCGTTCGCCGCGATCCGGACATACAGGCGCGCCTCAGCCCGAGGAGGCCGCGGCCATGGGGTCGCCGAGCGGGGTCGGCGTGCTGCTGGCGCTGGCCGGTCCTGGACGGTCGGCGTGGAGCGGGCGAGGTCGGTGTACTGCTCGACGCGGTGTCGGGTGCGGGCCTGCCGCGAGAGGCGGGAGTCGCGTAAGGGCATTACGGAAACGCCGTAGCCGAACGCCTCGGCCGACCCAGTGGCCCCGGTGTCGTGTACGGGTTGGTTGGCGCGCGGGGTCGTGGCTTCCTCCACTCCCTGTTTGCGCCTGCCGCCGGGGCTCGCGCCCGCGTCACCGTGGTGGGTGACGCGGGCCGGTGCCACGTTGACGGCCCGTGCGGTGGCTGTCCCCCGGCTCGCCTTCGAGGTGGTGGCTGGTTATGGCGGAGCGGGTGGGCAACGTCTCCCGGGAGCGTTACGAGCAGCTCGTCGCTGAAGGGCGGGAGTTGGTCGCGCAGGTGGCGCGGGCGCAGTTCGCGCTCGGTGACGGCGCTGGAGATCGAGCCGATGCGGCCGGTGGGCGGGTCGATGCCGAACGGCAGCGAGGACTTGTTCACCGTGCAGGAGTCACTGGGCCTGTTCGCGCACGACATCGGGGTGGCCACCTCGATGGTGGAGGACTGGCGGTGGGTCGCGTCCCGCTGGCCGAAGGGGCGGCGGGCGGATGGGGTGTCGTTCACCGTCCACAAGATCCTGGCGTCGGTGACCGGCGACGCCGAGCGGTGGGCAGCGATCGAGGACGTGCCGTTCGACCGGCACGGTCACCGGCGCTGGACCGGACGCCGCGAGGCGGCTGGTCGGGTAGCGGGTGGACCGGCCGGCGACGGTCGAGGAGAAGGTGCAGGCGGTCACCGATCTGACGCGGGACGGCGACATCGCCGGGCGGGTGGCGGCGGACCTGCCGGAGACCGTCGGCCGGCTCCCGACCGAGGACCGGATGCGGGTGGTCCGCGAGCTCACCCGGGACGACGAGGTGGCCACTCGGGTGACCGCCGATCTCCTGCGGCGCCCGGAAGTCGCGCAGGAGACGATGCGGGACGACACCGCCCGCTTTCTGGTCAACCGGGCTCAGTTCGACAACTCCCACCGCACCCGCGAGGAGATCCGCGAGCGGACCCCGGCGGTCCGCCGGATCGAGCACAGCATGGAGTATGTGGACCTGGTCGGCTCCTGCCACCAGTTCGTCGCCACCCTCGGCCGCCTGGTCCCGCGCCTGCGTGGGCAGGAGTTCAGCGAGAACGAGCGCGAAACCGTCCGGCGGGGGATAGCGAAGGTCCGCGCCGCGACCGACTGGTTGGAAGGCGTGATCGACGCGGGCGAGTTCACCCTGAACGAACAGCTCGCCCGGCTGCTGAAGGGCGAGTGAACCGGTGGCCCGCCGCGAGGCACGGCCGGTGGCCGTGCACTACGGCGACCTGGTGCGGGCCGCCCTGATGGAAGCCCGCCCCGCCGGCTTGCAGACCCGGCAGCTCATCGCCGCCACCCGCCTCACACGCTCGCAGGTCGCACGCGGCATCCAGCACCTGTGCGACGTCGGCGCGGCCGAACACCTGACTCCCATCATCTGGCGCTGACGGGACGGCTACCTGTTCTCCGACGACCCGGGGGACTGGATCGAATACGAGAAGCGGCAGTTCCTGGAGATCCTCCACCGGCTCACCCGGATGATCACGGGCACGCTCGACCCGCACCTGGCCCGCCACCCGGACGACGAATGGGCCCAGCTGGCCATCGCCCAGCTCACCGCCGTCCGCGCCACACTGGCCCAGCTCACCCGATAACCCCGAAACCGAGCCGAGCCGGAGATGCCCGCACCCCGCCGACGCCGCTACCCCTCCGACACCACCGCCGCGGAATGGGCCCTGATCGAGCCGCTGCTGCCCGTCCCAGCCTGCCAGACGAAGACCGGCGGACGGCCGGAGAAGTGGCCGCGGCGCACCGCGTGGACGCCATCCGCTACATCGTGGACAACGGCGCGAAGTGGCGGGCCCTGCCCGCCGACTTCCCGCCCTGGGAGACCGTCTACGCAGTCTTCGCCCGCTGGAACCGGGCCGGCGTGGTGGCCTGGATACGCGACCAGCTCCGCCGCCGCATCCGCACCGGCGCCGGCCGCTGCCCCTACCCCGTCACGCTGATCGTGGACTCGCAGTCGGTGAAAGGCGCCTTCACCGTCGGGCAGGCAAGCCGCGGCTACGATGCGGGCAAGAAAATCAACGGCCGCAAGCGACATATCGCCGTCGACACCCTCGGTCTCCCGGAGATGATCACGGTGACCCCGGCCGAACATGACCGACCGGGAAGCCGCCCGCGAACTCCTCTGGCGCCTTCTCCTCACTCACCCCCCCAGCTCACCCAGGTTTGGGCCGACTCCGCCTACGTCGGCCAACTGGTCACCTGGGCCGGCGAACGCCGCTGCCTCGCCCTGCGCACCGTCTCCCGGCCTCGAGGCACGAAAGGGTTCGTCGTCCTCCCCCGCCGCTGGCGCGTCGAGCGCACCATCGGCTGGCTGATGAACGCCCGCGGCAACGTCCGCGACTACGAGCGCCTGCCTCAACACTCAGAGGCTCATTTGACCTGGGCACTCATCACGCTGATGACCCGCAGGCTGACCCGCAAAGGCACCCGGCCGAACTGGTCGAAGAAGCCCTGACTGCACGCGCCTCGGGCCCCTACTCGCCAGCCGCCATAGCGATCGAGCGCGGCCGGTGGCTGATGGGGTCAGGCGCGCGTGCTCGGGGCGCGATGCAGATGGGCGCGCGTGAATCGTCCGTCCTCGAAGTCGAGCCGTACGCCGTCCAGGTGCCCGAAGGCCTTACCCCACAATGAGTGATCCGCGTCGGGAAGACAGCTGACCAGTGTTGGTTCAATGGAGCCCCCGTGCGACACGATGAGCGCACCGTTGCCATC
This sequence comes from Streptomyces marincola, assembly GCF_020410765.1. Lineage (NCBI taxonomy): Bacteria > Bacillati > Actinomycetota > Actinomycetes > Kitasatosporales > Streptomycetaceae > Streptomyces > Streptomyces marincola. The sequence continues at coordinate 6,613,081 of NZ_CP084541.1, forward strand.
CGGCACGGACCGGACCACCTCAGTCCAGATCCTCCGGTGCTCCGCTGCCACGGCGGCGAGTCCTCCGCCGTTTGCGATCAATTCGGCGTAGCGGACATACGGTCGAGGCCAGGCCCACTGATCGTGGTGCTCAATTTCACCCGCAACGTAACCAGACGGCAGGACGACGGTGTCATCTACGGCCCACCCCAGAGCGACTGCCGTCTCAATCGCCCTGGGTGACGCACTGGTCACCACATGCGCGAAGGGTCCCAGCCCGACGCCAACAGCACGTGCAAGCGCGACCCCGTGCGCGGACAGGTGCGAACCGCGACCGCGGGCCGCTCCCTTCTTCGTCGGCGCATGCCGCCGAACCTCTAACCACTGCATTTCCTGAGCCTATGGGCGCAACGAGCGCGAACTCGGCGACTCCGCCACAAGAGTGGGCCACCCACATGCCCCGACCTGCTACGGCGAGTCAAACACGGCTTCCTACTCGACCAGGTGGCGGTTGGCCCGGCTCCAGGCGACTCGTTGGCCCAGCTCGTCGAGATGGCCTTCGGCGACCCAGTGGACGTGAGGCTGGTTGCCCCGCTCGGCGAGCCGGCGGACCTGTTCGATTGTGTCCTGCTGGACATCAATGACAGCGTCGACCAGCCCGGTGGTGGAGGTCAGACCGTAGGCCGTGGCGAACAGCTCCAGACGGTGGCGTCGATCGGGCGGCTCGGAGTACTGAAGCCAGCGCAGGCACTCGTCATCATCCCGGAACGGCGCGACGTACTCCAAGGCGTAGGCGACGTTATACAGGCGGCGGGCCGGCCGGGCGTAGTCCCAGTCCAGAATCCCTACGGGGGCCGCGCCCCGCCAGACGATGTTCCACGGGCCGAAATCGCCGTGACAGACCACCTCGCCCTCGCCCGGCCTGCTCTCGCCGGTGCACCAGCTCAGGCCCTCGGGCAGGCGAAAGCCCGCGACCGCGTCGTGATCCCCACGCAGGAAGCGGGCGAAGGCAACCAGGCCGGCGTCGTCGACCACCCTGGCCCAGCCCTGCGGCCCGGACTCGCCGTCCAGATAGCTGAGCACCTCGCGTCCTTCGTCATCGATCCCTCTCACCCGTGGCGAGTACGGAAAGTCTACGTCTTCCCGATACCGGAGCAGGGCGTGAACAGCCGGAGTCCACGGATACACGGGCCGCCGGACGGTATCGCCCACGCGCACCACCCTGCGGTACCGATCTTCCTGTAACAAAGATTCATCGATCATGCCTGGAAAGCCCCCCTTGCTCAACACCACGACGTTCTCACCAAAACCTGATCATGGCCGACAGCTCCGCGCACAGCCACATGTTTTCGTCGCCTCGGTTCTCAAACACCCATTAAGCTTGTTCTTTAACCTTTCAACCGTTGCAGGGCGATGAGTGTCTTCTCGCGGCGAACGGTTTTGCCCACGTCGCAGCGGGGTGCCAGGCGCCTGTTCCTGGTGCCGGGTGGTCGCCCGGGGCCGGGTCGGTGGGGTTTCGGTGCTCTGGCGGGGCAGGGCATGTGCTGGCGGAGGTTCCGAAACGTCCGGCGGACCCGGGCCGGGGTGAGCCGGCCGTGTGCAGCTGGCTTCTCCCACGGGTGCCGCAGGTCCTGGGCCAGGGGGCGGGCGAGCCGGAGCTGGGTGTAGGCGGCGATGATCAGCCACGTCCACCGGTCGGCCGCTTCCGGCTCGCGCAGTCGGGGTTTGGTCCAGCCCAGCGTCTGCTTGAACAGCCGGAACGTGTGCTCCAGGTCGAAGCGCCGCAGGAACGCCTGCCAGGCCCGGTCGATGTCCGCATCGGTGGCACCGGTCTTCGAGGACCACAACCACACCGCCGGCGCCTCCCGGCCTTTCGACAGGTGCTTGACCTCCAGCCGGATCAACGTCCCTTCGATCAACGGGAGTACGCCCACATGATCCAGCCAGGCGGCCCGGTGGGTCAGCCGCGGGTGGACTCGGTCCCACGCCTGGGTGACGGCCTTGCCGTAGTTGGCGGTGGCGGTGCGGGTGGTGACTGCCGGTTCCGGCCAGGTCTCGGGCTTGGCAAAGCGGAACTCCGGCCCGTGCTTGGGCGGCCGGCCGTTCGTCCCAGGCAGCCGCGGCGGCTTCGGTAACCGCATTACGCGGTCGCCGCGGACGCGGCCGACCAGCTCGACCGGAAGGTCGCGCAGGACCCAGGCCAGGCGGGTGACGTCGTAGCCGGCGTCGGTCACGACGAGGATGTCCGGCTCGCCGGGCTGCCACTGGCCCGCGGTGATGAGCCGGTCGACGACATCGCGGAGCTGGGTGGCGGTGACCGCGGTGGCGTCGCCGACCGGGCCGAGTCGGACGGCGTCCAGGATCTGCGCCCAGGACGTGGCGCCCATCTCCAGCACCGCGACGAACGAGTACGGCCAGCCGGGAATGAACTGCGAGGCCGTCTTCGCCCGGCCGTAGACGTGGCAGAACAGCCGCTCCGGTGAGCACGGCGCATCCGACCGCAGCCACGGTGAGACGTCCACCGCCAGTACCAGGCGCCCGTCGGGAAACCGGGGCAGGGGTAGGCCGGCCAGCACCGACCGCAGCCTGTCGGTGTCGATCCGGCCCTGGTTGAGGCCGTCGTACATCGCGCCGTGCCCGCGACGGTGCTCGGGCAGCAAGGTCAGCTCCACCGCCGAGTGCACCGCACCCGGCGCACACAACACCGCGTCCGCCAGCTCGAACAGCTCGTCGCCCCGGACGGTCAGACACGCGTACAACTCGTCCCGGAAGCGTGACGCTTCCGCGAACGCATCCCCTGGAACAGTCTGAGGCAGCAGACTCACCCTCACGGCCTTCGTCGTGGTCACGTGCACCTTGGTCGGAGCACATGATCAGGCGAAGGCCGCCTCAGCGTCCGGCGAATGCCCAGGTGAGTGGCCTAGTTCGAAGCTCATTTCGACGCTGGAGGTTAAAGAACAAGCTAAGGGCTTCCGGTATTCGTGCCTGGTTGCCACGCGGGCGGGTGACGCGCAGTGGCCGGGCTTGTTGACGTTCGCGGGCCCCGCGTTCGGTCAGTCGGTGTGGGTGATGCGGACGACGAACACGGTCAGGACGCCGGAGCTGACCCAGTAGACCGTGACGGCGCCGGCTACCGGCGCCTGCCGCCGGTCGCGGTTCTCGTCGAGTGCCTGTCCGTGGACGTAGGGGGCGGCGGCGATGTCGGCCACGGCGGCCTCGAACAGCCGGCGGCGCTGGCTGCTCATCTTCCGCAGCGCATCCCGTGCCTGGTCGTTGTACTGGAGGCGGTACCGGCGGCTCACGCGTTCAGGTCCCCGGCCGCGCTGAACCCGGTGAAGTCCCCCGCCTCCTCGCCCGCGACCGTAGAACGACACCGATGCACACATTGTTGTCATGCTCGCTGGATGAGCCCGCGGAGCGGAAGTCGGCCGGCGCTACCTGGCCCGGGCGCGGCGTTCCCCGCGCGGCGCGCGGGGAACGCGTTCGACGCCGATCGGTGATGACATGTGTGGTGAAAGCGCCCCCGGTCTCGTGCAGACCAGCAACGGGGGGCCGATTGGAGGCGTTCATGGCGCCGGGGTGCTGCCGGCGTGTTGGAGCAGGCCGCGGGGGAGTGGCGTCCGGCCCTGCGGGGTGTCAGCTGTTGAGGTCGAACACGCTCCAGGTGGTGAACGGTTCGGCCTGGACGTAGATCCTGCTTCCTCGGGCGGCGACCCGCCGGCGGCCGGGGGCATCACCGTTGGGCAGGGTGAGCAGGCCGACGTCTGTTGGCTGGACGGAAGTTTCGCTGAGTTCTCCGTGGGCGAGCCGGTTCCGCTCCTCGCCGTAGCCGCCGTAGAAGGCGACCCGGTGTCTGTGGACGGCCACCGCGCGGGCGCCCCGTATGCGGTTCGTCCACACCGTCACGCGCTGGTCGGGGCGTATTTCGACGAGCGGGAAGTCCGTGTAGGTGCAGGCCCAGGCGGAGGTGCCCGACACGTTCAGGGCGTAGCAGTCGACAAGACCGGGGATGCGGGCGCCGTCCCACGTCCAGGTGAGCTGGCCTGTGGCGTTCCAGCGGCGGATTCCTGCCGGGTTCTCGTCGAAGTGCCCGACCCAGATGTGGCCGGCCTCATCCGTCAGCAGGTGCTCGATGGCGTCCCCGACGAAGAAGGACGCGGCCTGGCGGCCGAGCGCGTCGAAGATCTGGACCTGGTCCCTGTCCTCGTGCCCGCGGGCACGCGACGTGGCAACGAGGAACCTGCCGTCGGGCAGACGGCCCAGGTACGACCCGCTGGCCCGCACGGCGCTCAGCTCGGTGAGCTCGACGTTGCCGTCCGGATGGACGGAGACGACCAGGGCGTCGACGAGCGGGACATCGCCGCCGGGCTGCGGAGCACGTTCGGCCAGCAGCCAGTGGGCGCCACCGAAGACATCGACCGTACTGGTCACGATATGGCGGCCGTGGTGGGCGCGGGGAAGGCGGGCGTAGGGAATGAGGGCGGTCTTCTGCACGCGCGGGCTCTCCTGAGTGGGCGGTCACGGCCATCGGGCGCTTCGGTGAGGGGCGTTCGGCGGCGCGCGAGCGGTGGAGAGCAGACTGGGGAGCCTAGACGGCATGGCCCTTCCTGATCGTCACGCGGTGATCATCGTCGACATCCGACCCCGTGACAATCCTTTTCGACGCGTCGCCCACACTGGAGTCAGCCCGCCGGTAGTGGGGGAGCCCATGGAACTGCCACAGGCCGGTGAAGAACTGCTCCAGCGGCGGTCGCGCGGTGTGGAGTCGAGACGATTCGCCCTTGGGAGGGGGCCGTGTCGGATTCTTGAACGTTGGAGGGGGATGTGGCAAGGCCGCAGGAAGTGGTGTCGGGGCTGCTGCCCGAGGTCCTACGTGCTGAAGTCGCGCCGGAGAGCTGTCCGGCCTGGCTGCTGCGCCCCGGGCGCGCGGAATGCGTGCAGATGTGGGAGACCGTGGCAGCGGTCTACCGGGCACTGACCGGTCTGGTGCTGCCCGAGCAGGCGCCGCCACGCGAGCGCCGCCGCCTGGACGCGGTGCTCAGATACGCCGACGGGCGCCAGCAGATCCTCGAGATCGACGAACGCCAGCACTTCACCGGCGCCCGGGCCACAACCCTGGAGTGCTACCCTGCCGACGCCGCGCTCGGGTTCGACGCCAGGGTCTGGCTGGCCCGTTCCCGGACGCTGGCGGGACGCGAACCCGCAGGAGGGTTCGCTGCTCCTCGCCCGCCCCTCTTCCCCGGCGCCGGTGGCCGCCACCGCCAGCGCGCCTTCCGAGACACGCTGGCCGATCTCCTGCCGCCCGCGCACGGCTGGCTTCCGACCTTGCGGATCAGCGACATCGAGGTCACCGCCGTGGCTGCCGCAGCGGACCCGGCGGCAGCACTGCGCCTGCTGCTGGCCGCCCGCGGTGTTCCCCAGTCCCGCCTCCTGCCAGGATGACGCGGTCGGCACGCGCCTCGCCGCCCCCACGCCGTCAGCGGCGCAGTCGCCGGCAGACGGCAGACGGCAGACGCGATGAGGATGCTGGCGTTTGCGTTGCGTGGACGTCGAGGGAGATGAGCGGAGCGACGCTATCGAGGGGCGCTCCGAGGGCCACTGCCGCGGTGATGACTCTGGCTACGGCGTCGCCCGTCTCTGCGGCACCGGGCCTACGGGAACTGCCCCCGCAACAGCCTTCGCCCTCTCCGCTCACCCCTGCCAAGCCGGCGGCTACGTGGACGGCCGCGCCGCTGACCGGTAGAGCGCGGCGATCACATGCTCGATGTCTTTGCCGTTGCGCAGCCGGGAGCGGACGGGGACACCCCCGACCCGGGCCGCCTCCAGCACATCCGGGGTGAAGCGGTGATACCGCAGCTCCCGTACTGCCTCGGGCCGCCGCAGCCCGACCACCGCGACCCAGGCAAGGAACTCCTCCTGGTCGGTGACTACCTGGCGCCATGCCTGCGCCAGGGCCCAGGCTTCCGGCCGGCGGTACCAGTGCAGGGTGGCCAAGACCATGTCGAAGACGAAGACCTGAAAGCTCGGCCCACCCGGCCGCGGGCGGCCACCGCGCTGCCGCGGACGGCCGCCGCGTGGCTGGTGCCTGTGATCCAGACCCAGTTCGAGCCCGTACGACTGGGCCATCTGGGCGGGTGAGAGCGGCCTGGTGCGGCGCTTCGGCATGTTGGCCGGGGTCGGCGCCGCGCCGGAGTTGGCGGGCACATGGCCGCGCAGGAACCGGGCGATGGCGGCGGGGTCGCGGGGCCGGCTGAACCTGAGGAGCGGCACCGCGGCCGGGCGGGGCCTGCCCGCGTCGTCGTTGTCCGCCGCCTCCTGGTCCTCCTCGTCGTGCTTCACCAGCGCCGCGTCGATCCCCGCGCGGCCGTCGTCGTTCAGCCTCTCGACCATCACGGGATCATGACGCGGACGGGCGGAACGGCGCCACCGAATTGACGCGGTCCCGGCGCCGCGGCGCGGGACCGAGCCGACCGCTCAGGGCGCGCTCCCCTCGACCAGCGGCCGCAGCTCCTCCTCCAGCGCATCGCTCTCCACGCGCTGCCAATACGTCGACGGGGGAGCGTACGACGTCTCCGGGCAACTCTCGTCCGGGCTGGTCGTACCGTCCAGGCTGAACTCGGCGACCTGCTCGCCCGTCTTCGCCTCGAACACCCGGTAGATGTACCGCTCGGAAAACACCTCCGGATCGCGATCCCCGTACGGGGCGCCCCCCAGGTAGCTGCAATCGCCGACCTTCTCGCCCTCGAACTCGTCGTCCGAGTACTCGCACACCACCAGCTGGGTGAAGTCGTAGGGCGCCGACCCCGACCACTCCTGCGGTAGCTGAGGCACCTCCACCTCGGGAAGGGAGCCCGGCCGGAACAGCACGGCCGGATGCGGCCCTGGCCCGCTCCACGCCGGGCCGTCCGGGGAGTAGGCCACCACCGCCCCGGCGTCGAACGGGTCACCGCCACAGGCGTCGTAGCCGTCCCTGGTCTCCGGCGGCCCGGGCGGCATCGGGATCTCGCGGGGCTTCGGGCTGGTCGGCACCGCGGGCACCCCGTCGGTCGGCGGCTCCCCCTCGCCGCCGCACCCGCACAGCACGGCCACGGCGACCGCTCCGGGAACGACCCCGGCCCTCCGACGACGCGTACGTTTCACAAGACGCCCCTGCCCCCGAACGCCCATCCGGAATCCGGCCCGAGACGGGCGCCCCATCGTACAGCGCTGCGGAACACCGCGGTGCCAACACCTCGCCACCCCTCGCCCTTGATACCCGAGGACCGCCGCCGGGCAGCGGCCACCGGGGACGCGCGGCCGCTACCGCACGCCCCCGGACGCCACCCGCGCCTACGCGAGCTTCCGGCCAATCCCGCACAGCTCGTGTGTGATATCCGTCGCCGCCCCCACCTCGGCAAACTGAGGACGCCACTGCGGGCAGCGGAACAACCCCGGGCTCGACCAGCTCCAAACCGTCGAAGAACGCCACCATCTGGCCCGGGCTGCGCAGCGTATACGGCACCGCACCGCCCTCGTTGTACCGGCGCTGCGCCTCGGCGAACTCCAGGTTCGTGTCCGTCCCGTCGGCCAGCGCCACATAACTGCCCGCGGGCAGCCCCTCGACCAAGCGGCGAACGATGGCGTGCGGCCGCTCCTCATCGCCGATGTGCCCCAGCACGCCGAGCATGGTCAACGCGACCGGGCGGGAGAAGTCCAGCCGCTCGGCCGCGGCGGCCAGGATCGCGTCGGGATCGCGCACATCGGCCTCCACGTAATACGTGCGGCCCTCCGGCGAACTCGTCAGCAGCGCCCCCGCATGGGCGAGCACCAGCGGATCGTTGTCCACATACACGATGTGCGCCTCCGGCGCGACGCGCTGCGCAAGCTCATGAGTGTTGTCCTGGGTGGGCAGCCCCGTCCCGATATCGAGAAACTGCCGTATCCCCGCCTCACCGGCCAGGAACCGCACCGCCCGGCCCAGGAAATACCGCTGCCCACGGGCGATGTCCACAATACCGGGGAACGCCTCCCGATAGGCCTCACCGGCCACCCGGTCGACCTCGTAGTAGTCCTTGCCTCCCAATAAGTAGTTCCAAATGCGGGCCGAATGCGGTACCGACGTGTCGATGGGCCGCGACGCGCTCTCGCTCATGCTCACGCTCCTCTGCTCAGCGGATACGGCCCCATCCCACCATGCGGACGCCCCGCCAGCCCTTCCGGCCCCACCCCGAACGGCCCCGACAAGCAAGGCAGTTCGGCCAAGTCCGGCAGCCCCCGCGCCCCCACCCGCCGGGCGCGGCTACCACTCCGCAGGCGTGACCGGTCCCGAACGGCCTGCGATACACCTGTGAGCCGTTGCCCGAGACGGCAGACAAGCAAGGGATACCTGGCCGCGCACGTGGCGGAAAGCCGTCCGTGGCTCGTTACCCCGGTGCACAAGTCTGCCCCAGCAGAAGGAAGCGATCTTGGCGCTCATTCCGCAAAGGCTCTTGGTACCGCAACGAGCACCACAACAGTGCGTGCACCGATCGGCCCACCGCGAAGGGGGCCCGGTCGCCCCATGAACGACATCCACGCCCACAACACCCTCGCACGCGGAATCGACAACCTCCTGGCGCGCCAACTCGACGACGGACACTGGTACGAAGGACCGCACACCAACGTCAGCGCCGAATCGGCCGACATCATCGCCCGACACTGCCTGGGCATCACCGACACGGCCGCCCTCGAACGCACCGCCCTGCGAGTACGCCGAGGACAGCACGACGACGGGTCCTGGCCCATGTTCCCCGGCGGGCCTGGGCACCTGTCCGTCACCGCCGAGGCATACCTCGCGCTGCGGCTGGCCGGCGACCCGCCCGACGAGCCGCACATGCGGTCCGCCGCGCGATTCTGCCGCCGCCACGGCGGGCTCGGCGCAGCACGCACCGAAACCCACTTCTGGCTCGCGGTACTCGGCATCCGCGCCTGGGACCGCGTTCCGCCCATCCTGCCCGAACAGATCCTCTTCCCGGCCGGCACCCCGGTCGCAGTCCGCTCGCTGGGCGTATGGTCACGCCACCTGCTCACACCACTATCGGTCATCGCCGCCCAGCGCCCCATCTGGCCGGCCGGATTCGACCTGCCAGAACTGTACGACCCCACATCCCCAGCCGAGACCGCACCACCCGGCAAAGCCGAACAAGTCATGCGCGCCTACCACAAACACCCGCTGCGCCCACTGCGAGGCCGGGCACTGGCGCGGGCCGAACTATGGCTACTGCGCAACCAGCAGGCCAACGGCTCCTGGTTCCACGTCTTCCTGTTCACGGCACTGGGAACACTGGCCCTCAAAGCCCTCGGCTACACCACCGACAACAACGCCTACCGCTCCGCGCTCGCCGCGCTGGACAGCTTCGGCGCACCCCTCGAAACCCCCGACGGGACCGCACGCCGAATCGTCCCCTGCCCCGGACCCGTATGGGACACGGCCTACTCACTGCTCGCCCTGCTCGACGCAGGGGTGGAGCCCACCCACCCGGCGATCGAACGCGCCTGCACCTGGCTCATCGCCCAGCAGTCCACCAGCGGCGGCGACTGGCAACGCGACCGGCCCCGGGTACCTCCCGGCGGCTGGCCGTTCTCCCCGGGCCTCAACAACTACCCGGACCTGGACGACACCGCGATCGCCATCACCGCGCTCACCCGGCTCCGCGACAGCAACGGGCAACTGCCGCCCGCCGTGGCACCAGCGGTCGAACGCGGCCAAGCCTGGCTCGCCGGCCTCCAATCCCGCAAAGGAGGCTGGGCCGCCTACGAATCCGGCGACCTGTCACCGCTCACCGAACTCTCGCAACGCCTCCCCTACAACGACCACGGCCCGATGCTCGACGTACCCACCGCCGACGTCACCGGCCACGTCCTCGAAGCCCTCACCGCCGCCGCACCAGAAGGCGGAGCACGAAGGCCATCGGCCGCGGCCGAATGGCTCCTCGCCCAGCAAGAACCGGACGGCTCCTGGTTCGGCCGCTGGGGCGTCAACCACATCTACGGAACCGGAAGCGCCGTCCCCGGCCTCGTGGCCGCCGGAATCGGCCCCGGCGACCCACACATCCGACGCGCAGCGGACTGGCTGCGCCAACACCAGAACGCGGACGGCGGCTGGGGCGAGGACTGCCGGTCCTACGACGACCCGGCCCACCGCGGCCGCGGCCGAAGCACCCCCTCGCAGACCGCCTGGGCCCTGCTCGCCCTGCACGCCGCAGGCGTCGGCGCCGACGACAACCAGGTACGGGCCGCATTCACCTGGCTGGCCGACCACCAGCGCCCCGACGGCTCATGGGACGAAGAAGTCTTTACCGCGACCGGCCAGCCGGGCGAGATCTACTTCGCCTATCCGGCGATCGTCCAGGCAATGCCCGTCATCGCCCTCGGCCGATACCTCGCACCCACACAGCCCCCCGGCCAACCCGACCCACCGCACCCCCGGCTCACCGCGGAGCAGGAGAGCGGCCATGGCACCGCGTGACGGCGAAACCCTGTCCGAAGCCGAGCCGACGCACCGACAACCAGCCCAGAACTGGACAGCGCTGCCACCACACGAACTGGTGAACCTCGTCCGCCGCAGCCCAGGAACCGCAGGCCCCGCGCGGACAGCACGCCTGCTGATCGCCCTGAGCAGACCGCGGACATGCACGCCCAGCCTGACCATTTACGCGCTCGGCTACGGCATCGTCGCCGGCGAAGTCCACTGGCAGTTCTGGCTCGGCGCCTTCCTGATGCTGACAACCGGAATGCTGGCCAACCTCTACAACGTCCACACCGACCTGGACGAGGACAGCGTCAACATGCCCGGCCGGCTCGGCCTGGTCGGCGAGATCGGCTGGCGCCGCTACCGCACCACCCTGGCCATCTGGAGCGCGGCAGTGGCGCTGTCCTCCATACCGCTCGGACCCGGCCCCCTCGGCATCTTCCTGCTCGTACTGGCAGGCTCCCACCAGTACTCCTACCGGCCACTGCGACTCAAAGCCAAGCCCGTCGCCGGCCTGCTCGGCTTCGCCCTCGCCGGCTACGGCCCTCTCATATTCGGCTACACCGTGGCCTGCACCGCCACCGGCCAAGCCGACCCGCCACCCAACCCGGACACGCTCCTGTGGCTGCTCGCCCTCATCACCCTGTGGCTCGTGGCAAAAGGCCTGGTGAAAAACGTGCCCGACTACGACGGCGACAAGCGCACCGGACTGCGCACCTCCGCCACCGTGTTCCCCACTCGACGAGCCGCCGCACTCGCAGCCGGTACCGCAACAGTCGGCGTGCACCTGGCCGCCCCGCTGTTCACCTTCCTCGCCCACGGAAACGAGGGCGCGGGCAGCCTCAGATGGCTGCTGCTGGTACCCGCCGTGCCGTTCGCCGTACTCCAGGCAATCCGAATGACCCGAGCCGTCGGCACCCACGCCAACAGCGTCCTCAAACAGGACATGTGGTTCACCTTCCTGTTCATCGCCCTGGTCCTCGCGCTCTCCGCACCCGCCGCGATCACCGCACCAGCGCTCGCCGCCACAGCACTGCTCATGGTCGCCGTCGACGCCCTCCGAGTCGACTCCCGCGAAAACAACCTCACCCGCACAACCACGGGCTGAACCCGCGGCGCCCGCACCCCGCCCCACCCCCAACCGATGGGAGAATGCCGTGACTTCACACCTGTCAGGGCCGGTGACCGCGCCCGGCGGCCGACGCCCGCGCCTACCCGGCCCACGGACGCCACGGCAAGTCGCGACGGCGCTCGACAGCTTCCGGGACTCGGTGGCCGCCGGAATGAGCCACCTGCACCACACCTACGGACCCGTCGCGGCCCTCGGCATCGGACCACTGCGCTGGACCTTCCTGTTCGGCACCGACGCCAACGAACTGGTACTCGGCAACACCGAAAACTTCGAATTCTCCTACGGCGGCCTCCAAGCCATCGCCGGCGACACCGCCCTCGTAGCCCTGCCGAACGCCGAAAACCGGACCATGCGACAACTGCTGCGCCCACTGTTCGATCGCGAACACGTGGACGCCTACGCCGACCGCGTCCTCGACCGGGTACGCGACCGCCTCGCAGCCTGGCCGCGGAACACGACAGTGGACGCCTACACCGAACTACGGCTCGCAGTGCGCCTGGCGTCCGTCGACTCCTTCATCGGCCCCGGCGTCCTCAACCGCGAAGGCAACACGCTCGACACCACCCTCGAACAACTCCACACCGTACTGAACCGCTCCTCCATCCTGACCCTGCTGGTATGGAACGCCCCCCGCCTGGGCCGACTACGGCTGCGAAAGCCCCTCAGCCGCATCGACCGGGTCGTGCACGCCGAAATCACCCGCAGGCGCTCCGGGGCCACACCCACACCGGATCCGATCGATCCCATCGGCTTCCTGCTGCGCCCCGGCATCTACCCCGAGCTGCCGGCCGGAGACCACACAGTCCGCGACACGGTCGTCAGCCTCCTCATCGCCAGCTACGACCCCACCAGCTCCGCGCTCGGCTGGTCGCTGTACGGCCTGCTGGCCAACCCGGAAGTCCTGGCCGAGGCGAAGCGGGAAGTCGCCCGCGAACTGGGCGACGAACCGGTGCGGGCCGCCACCGCGCGCCGGCTCAAATACCTCGGCCACGTAGTCGCGGAAGCCATCCGAGTCCACCCACCAGTAGTGGCGAGCGCCCGCCACTGCGTCAAAGGATTCGAAGTCCACGGCCACCGCATCCCCGCCGGCAGCCGCCTCATGCTCAGCCAGTTCACCTCCCACCGCTCGCCCGACTCCTGGCCCGACCCCGAACGATTCGACCCCGACCGGTGGGACAGGACCGGCACCGTGACCGCCGCCGTCCCGCCCGCCGCCTACTTCCCCTACGGCTCCCCACGCCGCAGGTGCCCCGGCAGCGGCATGGCCGCAGTCATCGTGCCCGCGGTACTCGCGGCCGTGCTACAGGCAGGGGACATCACCCTGGCCGACAACAGCCCACCCCGGCTCGACGGATTCGCCGCACTGCGGCCCAAAGCCGGACTCCCCGTGCGCGTCCACCAGTCGCACTGAGCCACACCAGAACACGAAACGCCGACGCGAACCGGCACCAAACAACGAAACAGACCAAACAACGAAACAGAGGGACACGACGATGACAACGATCAACCAGCCGAAGCCGGCCGTGGACAACAACACCACCGCGCCCAGAACCGCCCCGCTGGAACTGTCGAGCTTCGACCGCTACCTCCTGGCACACACCAAAGCCAGCACGCGGTGGGGCCACGTCGTCGCCATGGGCGCCGCCCTCGCAACCCCGGCAACAGCCCCGAAAGGCAAGCGCCTGCGCCGGACACTGCTGGGCGTGCCGGTATTCTTCTCCATCGCCTGGCCCAGCCACTTCATCTTCGAACGCAACATGCCGGTCGGATTCACCGACTCCAAAGCCGCATTCTCCGGCGACCTCCGCATGATCTGGATGATGGTCACCGGACGCAACCACGAACTCGCCGAGCGGATCGAGGAACTCCAGCGACTGCTCGCCGACCAGGCGGGCGACCGATGACGGCTGAGGACGTCCGACGCCTGATCTACGGGCAGATCGTGTCCAAAGCCGTGCAGACATTCGTCCTCCTCGGCCTGCCCAACCTCATGCGGGACGCCGAACACCCCCTCGAACAATTGACGCGGTCCGTCGGCGCCAACCCCACCTCACTGCGCCGCCTGCTGCGAGCACTGGCCGCCTTCCGAATCGTCCAGGAAACCGCCCACGACACCTTCGCCCTCGAACCACTCGGCCACCAACTACGCTCGGACACCCCCCGCACAGCACACCCGACCGCACTGCTGGCCGCCAACCTCGTAGGCCAGGCATGGGACGGAATGGCCCACGCCGTCCGCACCGGCAAACCCGCGTTCGAGGAGATCACCGGCACCCCGTTCTTCTCCTACCTGAGCGACAACCCGCCCCTCAGATCGATATTCGACGCCTCCCAAGCCGCCGGACTCCACGCCGAACTCCCCGGAATCCTCACCGCCCTCGGCCCCACCCCGCCCCGAGTCGCCGTGGACGTCGGCGGCGGTGACGGCGCACTGCTCGAACACATACTCACCCACCACCCCGGCACCCGCGGAGTCCTCCTGGACCGCCCAGAATCCCGCGAACCCGCCACCGCACGGATGAAGCGCGCCGGACTCGCAGACCGATTCACCTTCCACGCCGGGGACTTCCTCACCGACGACGTGCCGACGGGAGACCTGGTACTGCTCCGCCACATCGTGCACGACCTCGGGGACAACGACGCGGCCACCGTCCTCCGCGCATGCGCGCACGCCCTGCCACCCGGCGGCAGACTCGCCCTCATCGAAATGGCCACACCGGAAACAGACGCACACCAAGACGAACTAGCCCGGGACACGGCCGTAATGGACCTCTACATGATGTGCCTGTTCGCCGGGGGACGCGAACGCAGCACACAGGAAATGACCGAGCTGCTTCACTCCAGCGGCCTCGACGTAGCAAACCGCACCCCCCTGCCCGGCGGCGCCGTACTGACCCTCGGCCGACCACACAAAACCGAAGAACTCGTCACAGAATGGTTCCGCACCTACCTGATGCGCGACCACCCCGAACTCGGCCGCCCCGGACCAGTCTGCCCATTCGTCGAACCAGCGCACCGGGCCGGCACGATCGCCATCGAACACGCAGAACACATCGACGGCGAAAACCCCACCGAACTACGCCGCCTGATACTCGAAACAGTCGCCAAGTTCCACGACAGAACATGGGACCACGGAAACAAAGCGCTACACTCACTCGTCCTCGTGCTCCCGCAACTCAGCCGCGCCGGCTGCCAACAACTCGACCAGACACAGGCAGACCTAAAACCCGAACTCGCCACGCGCGGCCTGATGATGGGCCAATTCCACAAACACTGCGCCGAAACCGCAGCACGAAACCACACCTTCCCCGTATCTCAGTCGCCGGTACCCCTCATCGCGATCAGAAACATGGCGCTCCACGACATCCTGTTCCTGCACCACGATGCCAGATGCTTCCACGCATACGCCGAACGATTCGGCAACCGCTTCGCCAAAGGCGGCGTCGCCGACCCACTGTTCGTACAGCACTACGAACGCGCGGCCGCCCGCTTCCGACCGGACCAGACCAGCGGACAAGACGAAACAGCGTGACACGCGCCCAGCAAACCCCGCCGGTGGCGCCCCCGGCCGCCAAGACGACCCCGAAAACCGGCACCCCAGCCCTCCACTTGATCAGCCCAAAAACAGGCAAGACCCGCGCCCCAACCGCCGACAGCGCCCGCAAAAGACAGGTCACACAATGAGCACCAGTACCGCATTCACCCACGCCACAGCCCCCGGCGCCCTACCCATACTGGGACACGCCCCCCACCTGATGCGCAACCCCCTGAAGTTCCTCGGCTCCCTGTCCAGGCACGGCGACCTAGTCACCATCCGCCTCGGCCCCCGACAAGCCCACGTACCCTGCCACCCCGAAATCGTGCGCCACATGCTGGTCGAATACCGCACCTTCGACAAAGGCGGCCCACTCTACGAGCGAGCCCGAGAAGTCTTCGGAGAAAGCCTGGGCCTCTGCCCCCACGCCCGACACCGCCACCAACGCCGCATGCTGCAACCCGCATTCAGCGCAGACAACATCGCAGCCTACGGCGCCATCATGGAACAGCAAATCACCGCACTCACCGCCTCCTGGCACAGCGGACACACCTTCGAAGCGTTCCCGACCTTCTTCCGCCTGAGCGCAAACACAGCGATGCGCATGATCTTCGGCGCCGGCTGCACAGACGAAGCAGCCACCGCCGTGCAGCAGTCGATCGCCACCCTCACCCGCGGCCTGGCCGTAGACCTCCTGCTCCCCAAAGCCACCCAAAGCCTCCCCCTGCCCGTCATACGCCGACAAACCAAAGTCCGCGAAACATTCCTCACCTCCATAGACCGCCTCGTCGAAGAACACCGCGTA